>JBNKOV010000850.1:0-2737 GCA_050294955.1 Holophagae bacterium | reverse complement strand
GGTTGAGCCACGAGTAGAAGCCTTCCATATAGTCACGGGTTGCAGGGTCGTTTACTGACCACAATGAGGAGACAATAGCCACCGCTCCTGCTGCTAGGAGGTATCTCTCCATGCCAAATAAATCATCCCCGGACGCGGGTTTTTGTTTACCGGTTTGGCATGCGGAAAGTACAAACATCTTTTTAGAAAGGTCCCATTCTAGAAACTCAAAAGCCTGCATGTTGCTATGGGTTTCCGTCTTATGCAGGTAGATCGTTGAACAGGTTGGCCTTTCTTGAAAAAAATGGGCATGGGTGGCGAGATGAACGATGTTTGCTGTGTTGAAGCCTTTGAGCACTTCACTTTTCACTGCCATCTCGTTTATGAGTTTTTGGGATGGTTGCATCATTTCTGCAATTTTAATTGCCTCTTGTGGCGCATTTTCCAGCTTTGGCAGGTTAGCGAACAGTCCAATGCCCACTGCTAGGGCGTGATAGGGTTTTTCCACCGTTTTGCTCTTGCCGTCGTGGTAGATTTTGGCGGAAGGCGTATAGATCCATCTTGCAAATTTCTGGAATAAATAGTTTCTTGCATTTGAATCGTAGAAGGCGTGCATGGGCAAGTTGCTCAGAGTTCCGAAAGGGGAAATAACCAACTTTTTTTCTTCCAATTGATCAATTCCCATTTTTTCCAGGGCGTCTAATAGAGGTTTGCTTACCAGCTCATGCATATAAGCCAAAAGCTCTTGTTCGGGGTCCCCTGTCATGCTGGGAATTGTCATCTGGTTGGCCCAGAATGTCTGAACCTTATCCAGAGCAAATTCTGGTACTTTATGGCGAACGCAGAATATAGGGGCGTCGGAAGCAATAACCCAAGCCGTCATTCGATCTGGTTCAAGGAAGTAGGAAACCACAATGTCACCTGGCTTAACTCCAAGATCTGAGCCTTTCGCACCCCCTCTATCTATCAAAACTTCCATGGCGTTCGATTCTGGAAGAGGTATCAGTTTGTCTCGAATGGTCTTATTCGATTTAAGTGGTTTCCCGCGGGTTAGGCCTGTTGCTTTACCGTCTATCGGGTCGAGTTCCGGTTGGAAGCCGCTTTCAACCTCAAAACGGCGTTGGTCCATCATTTCTTTGAGAACCCTGCTTTTTCTACTCTCCAGCGCCAGCAACGCGGGCAGTACTTTTTTCTGCTCCAATAGAAAAAAGACTCTCTTGTCAATGAGCCTCTCTAAATGTCTGAAAAAAATAACCCGCTGCTTTTCAGTAGCGTATCTGTCACGTACCTTGTTTAAAAGAGCAATGCTCTGTCTCAGGTATTTATCGGCGTCCTTGTAGGCGCCCTTCTCCTTGAGGCAGAGGTACAGAACATAGCAGGCCCTCATTCGTTCCATTTCGTCGAGCAAAGGGAACGACGCCTTTCCATCGGCAAGACTCAGGGCAAGAGATGCAAAGGCAAGGCCCAGGTCCCAATTGCCCTGATTCGCATAGACGCCTGCCAGATAAACACCCTCCCTTGCCCTTTCTCCAATGGGGGAGAAGGGGTCCTCCAGTTTTCGTTTCTTTTCTTCTAAAATTGACTTATCTTTTGGGCTGTCCCATGTAAACAGGTCCAGATCCCCTTCCGCCAACAGGATTTTGATAAATTGAGCTCTATCGTGAGCAGCCTCGGAAAGAGCGGCATGGTCTGGGTTTCGGTATCTTTTGATGTAATTTGGATGGGCAACTTGATAGGCTTTTCCCTGACGGGACGTTGTTTGCATTGGCAAATTGCCATAGCCATCTACAACATCATTAAACGATCCATTTTCAAGCAGCTCCTTCAATAGCAAATTGTATTTAAGCGCTTGTTCCGCATTTAACAGCCTTCGTGCGTATACTTCCGCGAGTTCATTATAAATAAGCGCTTTCGCCCGAATGAAGTCGGGCTGTAAAGAATTGAACTCCCTCAATAGCGCATCCACATAGGCCTGGTATTTTCCATCGACCAACATTTCTGCAAGTTTGTCGGCTTCTTTTAAATGCTTGTCCTTTATTTTGATAGAGAGAGCAAGCGAGTAGGGCGCCATGGCTTTGACTATGATAAGGAATGTTAGTGGAATGATGCCCATTCGCATGTAGGTTAGACCTCCAGACAGAATACGGATGTTGTGAAATGGCCCTGATATCAGCGCCCCTTCACTCTCTGAAGCTGGTTAATGGACACGGTTGCAATTGGAATTGTTCATATTTTTCTGAGGAAATTTTGGGAAAGTCCATTTGCCGCCTGTTTAGCTTCAGTCTTTTTTTGATTTCAACCTCTTTATTGTGCCGATAAACCCTGAACCGGTCAAGGCTTTTCTGGAAGCGCCTTCTAATAGTGGCAGGAAGGTGAAAGTATCTGAACATTTTCTCAATTTTTTTGTCTGATTAATTGAGTCGCTGGTCTCCAGAGTAAAGATAGGTAGAGGTTCAGAATCAAATGTCTTTAACGGGGATCAGGGATTTATAGAATTATCTGAGCCATTGTGAACCCGTTTTATTCGACTTGGATTAAAAGGAGAAAATATCTATCGGCAAAGTTCGAGTGCGTTTATAATGGTTAATTATCTCATTCACGGTCCGGTTTCGCCCGAAAAGGGCACATTCGCCAGGTCGATGTTCTTGGAGGGAGAACTTATATGCTAGTCTTAGGGCTTCTGGGAGTATTATTCATCGCATCAGGCAAGGAGGCGGTTGAAACAAATCCGCCGCTTACAGCGATTGTGACAGCTATT
>JBNKOV010000849.1:0-2745 GCA_050294955.1 Holophagae bacterium | reverse complement strand
ACTATGATACTTTGGGCCGACGCATCTCAGTTGACAATCCCGACATGGGTAAAGATGCGTTTCGCTACACGATGGAAGGCAACCTGGGCGCCAAGATCACAGCCAACCTGCGCAGCAAGAATCAGGAAATCCAGTATCAATACACCTACCATCGCCTGGACGCCATCATTTACCCGGAATCCGATAATGTGAGCTACACCTATGGCGCGCCTGGAGCGCCGTACAATCGCGCCAATCGCATCTACAAAATAGTGGATCAATCGGGAATTGAGGAGCGATATTACAGCCCCCTGGGTCAGGTTGTCAAAACCTCAAAACTCACCAATAGCGTTCGGGGCAGGGTTCCACTCGGCCCTTTCACGACCCAAATGACCTACGACAGCTTTAACCGGCTGCTGAGCGTCACCTACCCAGACGGTGAAGCGCTGAGTTATGGATTCGACGCTGGCGGACGAGTCTCTTCCGCCACGGGCCGCCTGAACGGGGTCGATACTGAATACGTGTCGTTTGTGGGGTATGACCAATTCGGCGAGATGATGCACATGGTCTTTGGCAACGGGGTTGAGGAGCATCGCACTTTCGATCCCACCTCCCGTTTCTTGAGCAATATTCAGGCGCAGGGCGGACCATCCAGATTGTTCCAGAACCTGGAATATTCTTACAATGACGTTGGCTCCATCACCGGCCTGTCCAATGATGTGGATATGACGCCGTCCAACCAGTTCGGCGGCCCGAGTCAGCAGGAATTCGAATACGACGATTTATACCGCCTGACCAAAGCCACAGGCAGTTTTCAGAAACAGCCCAGGGTGGGCTCGGACTACGTTATGGACATGGGATATGACAACCTGGGCAACATCACGTCCAAGAACCAGCGGACCACCATTCAGAGAGGCGGGTCGCCCTTCCAGGATCCGAACATCAGCTACAATTGGGCCTACGAGTACGAGGCAACCCAGCCGAACGCGCCTAGCCACGTGGGCAATCGCGGCTTTACCTACGACCTCAACGGCAACCAGAAAACCTGGAAACAGGACCACTCAACCACGCGACGCACGGTTACATGGGACGAGGAGAACCGGATAACCCAGATCGATGACACCGGCATTTTGACCCGTTTCTTGTACAACGCCAGTGGAGAGCGAACCAACAAGCGGACCCAGGTTGATGAGTTCATTTATGTGAACAACTATTTCACCCTCCGCAACGCCTCCATTGGCAACAAGCAGATTTTCATGGACGACCGTCGCGTGGCGACCAGAATTGGGCAACCGGCAATCGAATCGGGCAGCGGCCTTAACGATCACCCCCCTGGCGATAGCGGCAGCTCCATCCGGGCGACGGTCTTCTTCTATCACCCGGACAAACTGGGATCTACCCAGTTCGTCACCAACAAGGACGCAAAGGTATACGACCACCTGGAATACTTCCCCTTTGGCGAGCCATGGGTTTCGGAGCTGAGTTCCGCTGAGGCCCCGCCGTATCTCTTTACCGGCAAGCAACTGGATAACGAAACAGGGCTCTATTACTTCGAAGCCCGTTATCAAGACCCGCGTCAAAGCCAATTCGTAAGCCCAGATCCCAGTTACGACGGATTGCTGGACGTAGACGCCCTAGAAACCCCTGACCCGTCCTTGTCGGCTTACCGCTCTGCGGGGCAGATGTACGTCTACACCAAAAACGACCCGGTCAATCTGGTAGATCCGACGGGCATGACCAGCAAACAGAAAAGGGAAGCGCGAGAGTTTCGTCACCAACAACGAGCCCTCAACCCCAAACGACCCCAGCGTAAGGCGAGCATACCGCAACGGCTCAAGAGCTTGACAACGACGACGGGCCAGAAAAGATCGCGAAGAAACCGCAAAAAGGGCTCCCAATTCGAAAAAGTCTCAGAGAGTTTTGCCCGCAACCAACTGCTGCTCAAACATTTGACCACCCAAGTCACCGTTCAACCCTACGACGCCACAGGCGCTCCCGCGACCTATCCCAGCGGCAGGCCCTTGAGAATCAGACCAGATGTAGCTGGCGTAGCGACCGCCAGTACGCCCAATATTGCTTTGAACACCCATGTATTCATCGAAGCCAAGGCCACCGCCACGGCGCCCTTTACGCGAGGGCAGGCCCTCGGCTTGCCGCTCTTGAAGAACTTCGGTGGCGTAGTAACCAAAGGAACAAGGGAACTCCCAACGGGTACAGGCTTCAACCAATCGGTTGTAATCGTAACCCGAAGGGGTCCGAGCGGGACCACCACAGCACAGCAACAGTGACCGGGAGGATTGTGAACGGGAAGTAGGAACCAGGGTAGTTTATCATTCGAAGATTGCATCCTGGACAAACCGCCAGAGCTGTAAAGGCTCCGTTGATCTGGCCACTTATTTGTGTTAATATCTATTCACTTTCTCGTTTCAGTCTTGGAGGAATTCATCATGTGTTTTTCAGCTTGCCTTCTCACAATGATGGTTTGGTTTCCCAGTCGCCAGGTAACAACAGTCTTTGTCACGGAGCAGGGAAACCCACTGGTTGGCATTAGGATAACACTCAATCTTCCAGAAGGCCTGGGCCATTTTGTGACCGATGAAAAAGGCGATGACTCCTTCGGAGTTATTTCCTTTTAATCGCTCCGCTCTCTAAAAGGTACAAGGACACCCACTTTTATCTATGCCAGGATACCCACTTTTCGCCTGTTCCAACTTGAATCCCTTGGCCAGCGCCAGCGCCTGTGCCCCCATGTCAGGATAGTTGTCG
>JBNKOV010000848.1:0-2750 GCA_050294955.1 Holophagae bacterium | reverse complement strand
ACGGCAGGTCTCTTTGCGAAGGAGACTTATACAGGAATTCTCCATCAGGGAGAAGGTTTAGAGCCTATAGCCACGGTCATCCATCCCGGCACCCAATTGGATCCGGATTCCGAGGGCATCACGCCCCTTGGGCCGCGCTTTATCAACCGTGGGATTATTGTGCATCTCGAAGGGGTATTGCAGATTACCAATCCTGGGATCTATCAATTTCGCATCAACCGCACGGGCGGGCTTTATGTGAACGGCACGCTCATTTGCGGTTTGGACGCCGAATACAACAATCAATGGAAACCCACCGGCGAAATTTATCTGGGTCCTGGCAACCACCATTACCGCGTCGTAACAACAGATCCTTGGAGCGGACCAGACCTGGATGTATTCTGGAGTTTGAACGGTGGGCCTGAAACCCTGGTTCCGGACTCTGTTTTCCGGTCTGGACCCAACCATTCAAGGCCAGTGAAGAACCTGCGGCGTAATGCAACGGGCGGCAGGGTTGCGGACGGCATTCTGGGCGAGTACCTGTTTAAGCCCGGCGCATTTTATCAGGATACTACTGGCAATAACTTCCATCTATGGGAAGACTCCAGAGTGGTTCAACGAAATCCGGGCGGAGCTACCTTTGTTCGAGGCGGTAGCCTGGCCACTCAGGAGGGGGCGGCCCGAATGGTCAACTCCTTAAACCTCACCCAGGAATTCAGTTTGGAAGTTGATTTCGTCTATGAAAAAGACATTGAAAATTTCAACGCCAGGGACCTGATCAGCCTGACATCCGCCACTTATGACCGGATGGCTCGGATTTTTGTGGCTCACGATCATATACGATTCCGCATGTACACCTACCGGGGCGCGTCATTCGACATAGACATTAACGACGCTCTGGTTCCCGGACAGCGAAATCATGTGGTGGCTACTTTTGGCAATAACGTGATGAAGCTCTACATTAACGGGGCTCTCCACCAGTTAAATCAGGGCATGTCTTTGAGTAAATGGCAAAAACTTGCCCATCTGAACATAGGCCAACACATCAATCGAACGGATTCTCCTTCGGTAGGTGATGGTCAGATGTTTGGAACCATTTACGCTGCAGCAATTTATGATCGGGAGCTGTCGCCATCTGAAATCGCTCAGAACCGCAACGCCAACCTGGCTATCAATCCGACACTGGGTCCGTTGCCTGCGGCAGCGCCGGTGGACTTCCCCATTCCAGGAACTTCGGCTGGTGAGCTGGATGAGGCTCACCACGTGCTGAGCCGTTTGACTTTTGGACCTTCGCCAGAATCAATCAATGAGTTATTGACCATGGGCGTAGACGCCTGGATTGCTCAGCAAATGGCGCCAGAGTTATTGGACGACAGTGAGTTGGACGTTCTGCTAAACAACGACTATTACATACCCGAGCATCGCAGCGATGATTTCCGCGCCTATACCTTATTGCGCATGATAAAATCCAAGCGACAACTACTTGAAGTCATGACCCAGTTTTGGGACAATCATTTCAACACGCAACTGGACAAGGTTCGCAACCTAAACGATGAGTTAGCGGAGAACGAGCGCTTCAGGTCTTTGGCTTTCGGAAACTTTGCCGATATCATGGCGGCCTCTGCACATAACTATCCCATGACTGTTTACCTGGATTCCGATTCCAACATTGTTGGCGCTCAGAATGAGAACTATGCTCGCGAGATCATGGAATTACATACACTGGGCGTTAACAACGGCTACACCCAAACCGACATTATCGAAGCTGCGAGATGCTTTACCGGGTGGACCGTAGAGGCTGGCGAGTTCAAATTCGATCCGGGTTTGCATGACTACGGCGAAAAGAACCTGCTGGGCATAACCATTCCAGCGGGCGGCGGCATTATAGACGGCCTTATGGTTATTGATCGGCTCACAGAGATGCCAGAAACCGCAGATTTCATCTCATGGAAGTTATGTCAGGTCTTCATCGACGACGATCCTCCTGCGGATGTGGTAAGCGCGGCCTCAGCCACATTCCAGTCCACCAACGGCGATATTGCCCAGACCCTGCTTACCATTTTTAACCACGCCCGATTCAGATCGGATCTGAACTACAGGGCCAACAAGGTGAAGACGCCGTTGGAGTTCCTGGTTGGGATCACTCGCTTGACCGAGGCGCATCCCAATACATTGACCATGTTGGATTATCTTGAAGACATGGGCATGCAAATGTTCAACTATGCAGACCCCACCGGTTTTGCGGAGGAAGGCGTTTCTTGGATCGACACCAACTCCATGCTGGCGAGGTGGAATCTGATAAACGATCTCACCTCCAATAGAGGCAGCGTTCGGACGGGCGGCATGGATTTCCGCAACTTTATCGAAAAGTATGCAGGGACCAGCTACAGCAGCATCCTGGATTTCTTTGAGAACCTCACAACCCATGGATTGGAGCCAGTTGGCGTGCGCGCCATCATGGAATCCTGGCTGACCAGTGATGATCCGGGCAGCTTCATCTTGGATGACCAGACCCTGGACAACCAGGTTCGTCAAACCCTGGGCCTGTACCTCAGGCTTCCTGAAATGAACAAGCAGTAAGGAGAGGAATCATGAAGCGAAGAACCGTTCTCAAAGCAATAGCGGGCGGAACCTTTTTGAGTTCCTCTCTATTTGGTCGAAGCAATGCGCCGCGAGCTGTTGGCAAGCGTGGGTCTCTGAAAAAAATGGTGGTGGTCTTTCAGAGAGGCGGCAATGACGGCCTCAACACCTTAATTCCAGTGAATCCCAGC
>JBNKOV010000847.1:0-2761 GCA_050294955.1 Holophagae bacterium | reverse complement strand
CCAATTAATTTGTCAAACTGCTGGCGTTGAAGTCCCTGCTGTTTTGCAAATGGGGACTGCCTACCGGCAGCGTCGATGACAAATCTTGCTTTAATTGATTGGTTAAACCGAGTGGCGTCTTGGGGAATGGTTTCCGCTATCAGGCGCCATTGATGGCCATCATGACTACTGCTGGTTAACCTGGCGGGCATAAGGCAGGCGACGCCCGCTTTTTTGACTTCTTCACGGAGAAACGCCTCGAAGACTCTTCGATCCAAATGCCACCCGGATCCGTCAGGATTGCGCAAATGATCAGTGATATGGACCCGCTCACTGCCCCAATAGGACTGCATGCCCATACTTTTTAGATGTGGGCCTGCGGGTTCTCCCGTTTCCGTTTCAAAGTGGCGCAGTAAATTGAGACTGCCCAGGATACGACGAGATGCGGGCGGCAAACACTCCCCAATGCGTTCCAAAGGGGCCGACAATTTATCCATTAGGAGAACATTAAACTTACGCGACAGGGTGAGAGCTGCAATGCAGCCCCCAACACCTGCCCCAATAATAGCGATATCGGTTTGAATTGTACCAGTGGAATTCAATGAGAGGACCCTTATTTGCCCCTTCTAAACCGATTGACCTTTTCAATAACCCCTAAGTTGATGCGGGAGCGGCCCGGATCGGCCTCTTTGGAATGAATGGTGTGATGGGCCTTTTTGGCTGCTCTGTGAGCCTCAAGAAGTTTTTGTTTCTTTTCAGGCGTCAGGCCAACTTGCATTACCGGTGGGAAGTTGGGATCGTCGGGCACACCCTCCTTAATCTGAACCACAGCCAGATCTGCGAAATGTTTAACCATACTGTTGATTTGATTGGTGTAGGTGGCGGGTTGACCATGGAGCGGAAGATCATCCAGCCAGTCCGCCCGGAAGGCGAAGGCCTGTCTACGGGTCTGCTCATCCAAATTCTCATCAAGAGTTTCCAGATATCGCTCTTTGTTCAGGATATTGTTGGGAACTCTAGCTGGCCAGAAGGTGGGGAGATAGGGGTCATAATCGCTGGTGTATCCGTCCCTACAGCTCGCAGTATCCGTTTGCCAGGGAATGGCCATCCATCTTGTCACCCCGCCCGCAACTTGACCGCCGTACAGAGGGCCTTTGGCGAGACTTAGCACATCCTCATTCATAACTGGACCGTAGTACCAGGAATTCACCGGCGGCGTTTTGGGCGCATGTTTCAGGCGAAAGGGCGACATATACATGCCAGAGGTTCGCATGGGCCAGGTCATCTCACAGCCGGGATGAAAGGCGTCGGCCAAACAAAATTCCATTGCTGCTCGGGTCAACATGTCGGGTTGTTCCGCCACGGGCAGATCGCCGATGTCTTTTACACGGGAATGACGCGGACAGCCATTTTCGTCAAAATAATCCGAATCAAAATCCCCTTGCACCCATTGGTCCAAAAACGAGAGTTGCAGACCCGAAAGGGTGGTGTGCTGGCGAACCGAACCGGTTGGCGGTATGCTGATGGCGTCGCCGTAGAGCCATGGCCAGAGTTGGGCCGCCTGGGAGCCAGGAACCTCAAAACGTCTGAAGTTATTGGAAATAGTCCTGCGCATTTCCATGTTGGCCGGGGAGGGATCGTTTAATTTGGCGATCCATTCCGGAGTCGTGTAGTTGAACTGGCCCCCCCAGCCAAAAGCAGCGGCAAAGCCTGCGTTCACCCATTGGAGATCGGTCATGCGTTGGAAGATAGGCAAGATATCGTGAGTAAAAGATGGGCGGCGAGGACGGTGTAGCATGCCCGCGCTTACGGCCACATCACGCATGAGATCCCACATGGTTCTCACCGATTTCTGCATAGGCGCATAATCCGGCGGCCCGCAGATAACCCAAGCGGGTTCAACTTGGAGAGAAACGCCATTATAGGTGACCTCGGCGGTAACGGGTCCGTCTGAAGTATCGTCGTACCAGCCCTCATTGTTAGCAAACGTAATCGCCAGATCTCCATTGATATTGGCCGATACGCCATGGCCCCCCAGCATGATCAGGCGACCTTCTTCATCGGTTTTCATTTCGCCCAGGTACACGTCCCGGTCCATGAATTTGCCTTCGAAGCGCGGTCCCTTTGTCTTCTTTTTCCCTGAAATCTTCTGTGCGCCGCCGTCGATTAGCAACGTCTCACGATGTGGCACATTGGTGTTGCGGAGCATGGAGGCAGGGGCATCTGCTGCTTCCGGGATGTCAAGCGCAATTTGAAACTCATACCAGGACGCCTTCTGGTTGGCAAGATGGGAATGCCAGGTAATCTCGGCGTTGGAAGCCGTCAATTCCTTAACAGCCTTCCCGGCTGCGTTCAGTCCATAAATCCTGAACTCAGCAGCCTGTCTTTTCAGCGCCCCTGACTTATCTCGATAGGCATGGGGATCTTCCTTCGGAATGGGATCAACCACCTGGGGACCCATAAAATACTCCTCTTTGCTATTGCCAACGCGCATTACCCCAATGGGCGGATAGATGGCAGCCGTTACAATGCAGGTAGAGTCCTCGTCGGTATTTCCCCTAAAATGTGGGTTGATTTTGTCGGGCTCCTGTTGGGGTTGACCGTTGGCCTGTCTCCGGGTTCTAGCGCTGGCCTCGTATACAACCTTGCGAGCGTCTGCAATACTTCCCAACGGTTTGTGAGCCTCCAGAGTGCGCCAGATATTAAAAGCAAGGCCTTTGCCAAATTCCGCCTGGCCAATGGCGCAAATATCCTGTTGGTGGAAGCTTAACTCTGCAATGCA
>JBNKOV010000846.1:0-2763 GCA_050294955.1 Holophagae bacterium | reverse complement strand
GTTAAAAACGGCGGGCGTCGATTGGTGAAACGATATGAGCACAGGAAAGAGGAGATGTTCCGCTTTTTAGAGCGCGACATTGAGCGCCAAAAAAGCAGAAAAGTGCTGGTCATCGTTGGGGCCGGTCACAAAGCATTTCTCGAAACTATTGCAAGAAGAAAGGGTTATAAGATTGTAAGCACGTTGGATTTGTTAAAGCGGTCATAGCAAGACAGAGATTCATTCCAACAAATCATTCACCGAAACCCAATCTCCTTTCCCATCCAGACTCACCAGCAAAGGCCATTGAGGATCCCGATCCACAATTTCATTAAGGAAAACCGGCCCAAAAATTTGGAAATGAAATTGGAGGTACCAGCGTTTTTGGTGACCCAATTTATCAACCCTGGCCTTCATTTCGGTGACAGCCTTTTGATAGGCCGCCCTTTCAGAAGCGTCCCATTTCCCATCTTCATTCAAGTCCCAATGAGCCAGAAGCGCGCATTGATTGGCGACCTCTTCCCTATGAAGCGCCTCCTCCTCCAATAAAGCCATCACTTCCCGCACCTTAACCGCCTCCTGAACGGCGCCGGACGCGCGGAGATGTTCATATTCTTTTTCAAGGGCCTTAAGGGTGTAGGCCTCACGCCATTGGGAGGGAAGCAGCCCGGTTTTCGCAAGCAGCCAGGGCGTAAAAAGACCAGTGCCGGGAACCGGAAGGGCAGCATTGGCCACCGCCAGACTGCCGGCAGGAATCACCCTGAAAATGTCCAGCAGTTGGGCCTTAATTTTAAAAACCTCTTCGGGGGAAAGCCGTTGTCCCGACAGGCGAACCTTAATCAACCGCCAGACATCCCGACTCTCACGCAACTCGCCAACCACGTGTCCCCATTGCTCTTGAGCCTTTTTCGCCAGAGACGTTTTCATCCGGGAGAACAGACCGGCGGGTCGCCGCGTTTCCATCACCTGAGCGCTCAACCCCCGCATGGATCGGGCGTCCTGAACCAGCCCCTTCCGCTCCAGACAGTCCGCCACAGCGCCCAGGCCCAGATCCGCTTGTTCCTCAATAGCTTGCTTCGTTTGAGCGTCCGTATTCATACAACCCTCGCAAGCCCATCATGACCCATGCCCTTACGCCATGTCAACTCCATGAATAAATCAAAATGAACCTTTCAAAAGAACCGTCCACTCAACTGCTTGCCACATGTAGAAAAGACAGCCGAACCCGAGCGGGTTAATTAAGAAACGGGCGGCTCCCACTGAAAAACAGGACCATCAATCTATAAACCGCTGAAACGCCATTCCCTACAAGCCCATATTTCTGGCGCTCCTTTTTTGGGCAGGACAAAACAGACCAGGCATTTCTCTCAGGTTGTGCATGAAATTTTAGAGAATTTTGGTAGAATGGACAGGATCCAATGGAGAAAGGGGGATCTTATGACCACTGTAATGATCACAGGCGCCAATAGAGGCATTGGCCTGGGCCTGGTTAAACAATATGTGAAGCAAGGCGCGCATGTTATCGCCTGCTGTAGAACGCCAGATAAAGCCGACGACCTGAAGGCTGTTGAAGGAGATGTCGCCATCTACCCTCTGGATGTATCGGACAGCAAGGCTATCGCCTCGCTGAGCCAAACCCTGAAAGACCAGCCTATCGATATCCTAATCAATAATGCGGGGATCTACGGCCCCAGGGATGCGGATTTCGGCAATTTGAACTACGACGCCTGGAGTGAAGTCTTTGCAATAGACTGCATGGCGCCCATGCGCGTTTCAGAGGCCTTCGTAGACCAGGTGGCGGCAAGTGAGCGCCGTATTATTGCATGCGTGACGTCTAAAATGGCCAGCATGGGAGACAATGGCAGCGGAGGCGCTTACATCTACCGAAGCTCGAAGGCGGCTTTAAACGCTGCCGTGGTAAGCATGTCCATCGATCTCTGCCCCAGAGACATAACCTGTGTTTTGCTTCATCCCGGTTGGGTTCAAACCGACATGGGCGGCTCCAACGCCCTGATTGATGTGGACACAAGTGTCCTGGGACTCTATACAGTTTTGGATCATGTCACCATCGATCAAACCGGCGCCTTTTACGACTACGACGGCAGCATTATTCCCTGGTGATGCACACCACCGAAGGTCTTGCGGGCGCGCCCTTGAGACCTTCGGGAAAGTTGCTGCCTCGGGGGATGACCCGTTTCTGAGGAAAGGTTTTGCCATCCCGCCCCATAATCGAGCAGACTTCCGTTTCATCGTGTTCACCGGTTCGAATCCCATAGATTTCTCCCGGGTGTTGTACCGACAGGATAAGGGTCTTGCCGTCAGATGTGAAGGTTGGCCCGGTGAGTTCGCATTCACAGGGACCAATGGCGAAACACCGGGGCATTTTTGCCGTAGCGCCGCTTGTGGGTATCATGAACATGGCGTTGTTCCCAAATATTCCCGGGAATTTCTTAGCCCCTGAGGATGTGTCTCCTTTCCTATCAACTCGCGCATTCAAAGAGGATGAGCTGATATCGGTGACCATCCAAAGATTGGCGTGTTTGTCAAAGACCAGGTTGTCTGCGCAGGCAAATCCGCCCCCTTGTTCTGCAACTTCTCCAGAGCTTACAAATTGCCCCCATAGGAAAAGCTCCTGATCTCCTTTCTGGTCTTCCAATCGGTAGATGGCCCCATATTGACGCGAGTTGGTTCTGTGGGAGTCGGGGAAGATGCGCATATCCGGCGATCCCATGCTGCCTGTGTGGTCGGTGAAGGCAATATAAACGCTCTGATCGAAGGGATGGA
>JBNKOV010000845.1:0-2774 GCA_050294955.1 Holophagae bacterium | reverse complement strand
ATCCTCACCAGGATATCATTCCCATGTGGACAGAAAACACCATTTATTTCATTTCTGATCGTTCAGGTCGCATGAACCTTTATTCCTACGACCTAAGCACCAAAGAAACAAAACAGCACACCAGTTTCAAAGAGTTCGACATTAAATTCCCATCTCTCGGTCCTAATGCCATCGTTTATGAATACGCCGGTTATATCTACCGGTTTGACTTGGTGAATCAGACAAATAAAAAGGTCCCTATTACCATAAGTGACGATTTCCAATCCGGGCGAGGCGGTCTCCTCTCGGTATCAGATCAGATTTCCAATTTCGAGATATCACCGGACGGAAAACGGGCGCTTTTTGGTGCAAGGGGTGACGTGTTTACTGTTCCTGTAGAATACGGTCCAACAAGAAATCTTACAGCATCTTCCGGTGCGCATGATAGAGCTTCAAAATGGTCTCCAAATGGAAAATGGATCGCCTTCATTTCCGATAAATCTGGAGAAGACGAAATTTACATTGTGGACAGTATGGGCAAAGAAGATCCTCGGAAAATATCATCAGGGAACGACGTTTACATATTCAATGGGCTATACTGGTCGCCCGACAGCACCAAAATTAGCTGGGTTGATCGAAAACTCAGACTACGGTTTCTGGATATAAAAACCGGAAAAATCACCGATGTAGCCACTTCCCAGTTTTCCAATCGAGGAAATATGGCATGGTCGCCCGACAGTAATTGGCTAGCCTTTGACCGTGCGGAAAAGGAAGGCATGGGCAGAGTCTGGTTATACTCCGTGGCTACAGGGGAAACCATTCCAGCAACCACTTCCTGGTTTGACAGTTACGCACCAACCTTTAGCGATGACGGCAATTTCCTTTTTGTCATTTCGGAACGAAATTTTCAACCCATTTACTCTCGTACAGAATGGAATCATGCCTATGGCCCTATGGCTCGAATTTACATGATCGCATTAAACAAAGACGTTGCATCTCCCTTTGCGCCAAAGTCCGACGAAGTAGCTATAGCAGAAGATAAGGCCTTTGCTTCAGATATTAGCGCAGACCCCAAAAAGGGAAATCAAAAAGATTCTGACAAAAAGAATACGGCAGGAACGAAACCGAATGATTTGGTGAAAGTAGAAAAAGAAGGAATCTACCACCGTATTATGGAACTACCCATAGAAGTTGCTGACTACAGCAACCTCACATCCGTTGACAACACTCTTTTTTATGTACGACATCCCTCAGCAGGCCCAAACATTCTCTGTAGATTTGATTTCGAAAGCCTAGAAGAAACCGAGCTTGGCAATTTTAACGGATTCGAGATATCAGCGGATAACAAGAAAATGTTATTGGGAAGCCACGGCCAATTCGCCATTATCTCAACTCCAAATGGGAAGATTAAGATTACAGATTACATGGATCTATCAGGCATGGAAGTGAAACTAAACCGTAAAGAAGAATGGAGTCAAATTTTCAACGAAAGTTGGAGACAGATGCGAGATTTCTTCTATGCACCAAACATGCATGGTGTTGATTGGAAAGGTGTTCATGATAAATATGTACCCCTTTTGGCTCATGTGAACCATCGAAACGATCTCACTTACATAATCGGTGAAATGATAGGCGAACTCAATGTGGGTCACGCATATGTTGGCGGGGGCGATCGACCAACTCCAAGGCGCATTCAAACCGGACTACTGGGCGCCCAGCTTCATAAAGACCCGAAAACCGGTTACTTTAAAATTGAAAAAATCCTGGACGGTGAGTCTTGGGAAAATAACCTGCAATCCCCTCTGAAACGTCTGGGCGTCAACGCATCGAAAGGTGATTTTATAATCAAAGTAGATGGTTTGGACACCAGCAAGATGAACAACATATATGAGGCCCTTGTTAATAAAGTTGATATTCCGGTTGTTCTAGAAATCAATAGTAAACCATCTCCTACAGGAGCCCATAAGACCACTGTTCAACCCATAGCGGATGAAAGCAATCTCTACTACCACGATTGGGTTCAAACCAATATCCGCAAGGTAAGTGAAGCGACCGACGGCAAGGTGGGTTACCTGCATGTGCCAGACATGGGTCGTGGCGGCCTCAATGAATTCGTCAAGCATTACTATCCTCAATTACAAAAAAAGGCCTTGATCATTGATGTTAGAGGAAATGGCGGAGGAAATGTCTCACCTCATCTCATCGAACGCCTTCGCAGAGATGCTGCCATGGTAAGAGTTGGTAGAGGTGAAGCGCCAACCCCGGATCCAGGGGAGGTTTTTCTTGGACCCATGGTGTGCCTCTTAGATGAGTTCTCTGCTTCTGATGGGGACATTTTCCCTTACCGCTTCAAACATTCAGGATTGGGCAAACTCATCGGCAAGCGTTCCTGGGGTGGTATTGTTGGCATTCGAGGTAGCCTGCCCTTTATCGATGGCGGTAGTCTTAACAAGCCCGAATTCACGGGATATAGCCCTGATGGTGAGGGTTGGGTCGTAGAAGGTTACGGCGTAGACCCAGATATTGAAGTTGACAACCACCCGGCAAAGGAATTTGAAGGAATCGACCAGCAGCTGAACAGGGCAATCGAGGAGATTCTGAAAGATCTCGAGAATCAAGGCAGAGAGCTTCCTCCAATTCCGGCATTCCCCATTAGGAAGTAAAATCCCAATCCTAGCATTGTGAATACCGCTGCAACAGCGCTTTCAGTCTGTTGCAGCGTGCATTTAGCGTGTTTATTAAAAAACTTCATTGTCCCGAGAATCTTTTAGCATTCCCGCCCTTATTTTGCGTGG
>JBNKOV010000844.1:0-2782 GCA_050294955.1 Holophagae bacterium | reverse complement strand
GTTGTATCAGTCTCTAAATAGTGGTATAAAGATTGTTACACAAGGAGGCATAAATGAAAAACGCAATACTGGCTATCGTGTTGTCTTTCTTTTTAGGTTTGGGTGTTTTTACACTTTCTACCCTGCCAGCTCGGGGAGATATCATTTGTTATGTCCACTGTGTTAACTGCAAGTCGGAATGTAAGGCCGAAGCCCATGCACATTGCGCCGGGTCGGGGAATCCCACAGCATGCGCCCAAAACATTATTTCATCTGTTTGCAATCAAATTAATTGCAATAGTATATGCGGGCCTTGCCCCATTTAGCTTTCACGAGATCAGCATGGTTCTACCGGTTCTCTATTTAATTGCAATGTCGTCCTCTGTGGGCTGGCCGTTGGCCGATACCCAAATGTTCCACCGTATTCAAGCCAACCATGTGGTCTTAAATGAAAAGGGCTTATATATTTTAGATACAGCCGCAAGGCACGTTTTGCATTTCGACTTGCAAGGCGCGCAAAAAAGAGGTTTTGGGTCCAGAGGCAATGGCCCGGGTGAGATGAACTTTCCTAAGGCTATTCGGTTTTTGGATAATCGTTTTTATGTGTCCGACCTGAATCTGGTTCACGTTTTTAGTAGAGATGGCATTTTTGAAAAGCGAGTCAAAGTTCCTGCCGGAATAACACAACTCACTAGGATTAGGCAGGGGTGGGCGGGCTGGTCTGCTGTGAATGCGTTCGATGCCGAAGCGCCTCAAATTCTTTACCGGTTTGATGAACCCTTAAAGGAACGAACCGTGATTGGGCAATGGGATGGATTAAAAGGCAGATCAAGTGCGGTGGTCTCGGATCAATATTATAACCCAGTCGAAGACCACCGTATGCTTGTTGTCGATAAAACCGGTTCTACCGTTTTTGTGAAGCCGGCAAACAGCGGCGACATTCATGTTTTCTATTTGGATCAATCCGAGAAATCTCGTATCATCAAGCCTCCGGGAGTCAAGATTGCTTTTAATGAGGATTGGGGTAATGCCCAGCTTTCCGTAATGAATCAACAGTCAAAAGTCCAATACAAGCCGGACTTTCCAGACTATTTTCCACTTATAGAGAGCATGGCGTTAAGCGCAAGAAATCGGTTGGTTGTAAGGCGATGGCGAGGTATGCCAGACGGTAAAAGCTTGCCCGTATTAGCCTATAACCTGCGCGGCGACCCAGTGGCGCCAACCCTTGTAGAAGAAAAGTACCATCGAGTTTTGGCGATGGGACAAGGCTGGTTGTATGTGAATCTGGTGATGGAAGAGGATGAGCACAGTTTGACCAAAATACAAGAGTCGGATTTAGCGGCGTTTTTGGAAAAAAATCCATATACTGGTGCTTTCCATTTTGAATATCCCCAATTTAATTGGGGAAAGTAGGCGCCTAATTGAAATGTTCCGGAAACATGGTGATGAGCGTTCTTTTGAGTTGTGTGTAACTGATGCCCTCCACCCGATGTCCATTGACATAGTAGGTAGGCGCTCCTGGCGCTTGCGCGACAAAGGCTTCGTTCATATCATTCTGGAGGTAATCTTCCCAATTTTCAAGGTCTAGATCTTTTTGGAATTGTGTAACATCGAGCCCTATCTCACTAGCTGATTTAATGTAGGTTTCATAACCCAGTTCGTCTGCAGCCATGAGGGCGTCATGCATTTCCCAAAATTTGCCTTGCACATGGGCGGCCATTGCTGCGCAGGCTGCTGAAACGGCGTGAGGGTGATAACTTAAAGGCAAGTGCTTAAAAACTCTTCTGATTTTACCTGGATTCTCAATCATTACTTGATTCAAGGCTTTGGAAGCATCGGAGCAAACACGGCACTGGAAGTCCGAAAAGACCACAATTTCAATAGGCGCATGATGTTCTCCACTCTTTGGCGCCGCCTCCGTATTAAACTGGAATACCTGGTTGGAATGCATAGATCTCTGAGGAGAGGGTAGAACAAGTTTTAACTCTTGCACTTGAAAGTGAAGGAGAAGAATTAACACCGTTGCTGCAACTGAGTAAATAGATAGAATGGTCACAGTGACTTTCATTTTAAACTCCATTTCAGCCTTTAAGCTTATTTGGGTCCGGGCCTCGTGATGTTTACCATGCTAACATCTGAGGGGAGTACATGCAATGTCGGCCTCAGGTCTAACTGGCATCGAGAGCTGTTCCCTTTCATTGCGAACCAATAACTAAGCTTCCCAGGGTTTGGCAAAGCCTTTCCTAAGCGGTTTGAGATTTTGGGCTTTTGTAGAAAAGTCTTCTTCATGCCTGTGGCCAGAGAGGGTGCAAATGAGGCCTTATTTGAGTGAGATCTTTTCCCCGAGTTTGAGTTCATCAAATCTTTGCGTCCCGGTTAAAATCGGCCACACAAAAGATGCTGGAATGCGTCTCAGGTTATGTGAGTTGTTGGTACGCCCGGAGGGATTCGAACCCCCGACCTCCGGATTAGGAATCCGCTGCTCTATCCTGCTGAGCTACGGGCGCACAACCAGGCAAATCAAAGAACGAACTCGGCAAATCGGGGCGCCCAGATTTGAACTGGGGACCTCCTGCTCCCAAGGCAGGCGCGCTAACCAAGCTGCGCTACGCCCCGACTCTATCAAAAAAACAGCCCGATTCTGTAATCGGGCTGGGATTCCTGGCTCCCCGGGACGGACTCGAACCGCCGACAAGGTGGTTAACAGCCACCTGCTCTACCAACTGAGCTACCGAGGATTAGAAGATTCTGAAGAGCAACAAGCTTGGCTGCTCGTGGAAATCTTGTAGCGCGTGAATATATA
>JBNKOV010000843.1:0-2790 GCA_050294955.1 Holophagae bacterium | reverse complement strand
CATCATGCCAAAACAGTTTTCCAGATATCGTAGACCGCGAGCGCCCAGGATGTGAATATTTAAATTTGCACATCCTGTCTCCAGAGGATCAAAGGTCCAGCAAATCGTTTGATAGCCCTTCTGCTGCGCCAGCTCCCGTTGTTTTCTCTTTAAAAGTGCGCCCAGTCCATTGCGGCGAAATCGAGGATTTACACCCAGTCTCTTTGAATACAGATAGGTGTTGCCGTCTATGAAGCCAGGCAGACTGTAGGAAAAAGCAACCAGGCGCTCGCCCTCAAATGCTCCCAAGGATATGCCGCCATTGGCATTGGTGGAATAGGAAACCGTGCTGGGGGTGCCATCGGAACCCCAAACCTTTTGTTCCAGTACTTTCATAGCTTCCAAATCTGCAAACGAGCGCAGTTCTCTCACAGTGAAACGATCAATCATCAAACGCCACCAACTTCTATGATTAACCATCAAGCAATTTGTCTATTGCTGATTTTTGTCAAAAGCATGCTATCCATTATCCCAAGCGCCCGTGCCGGCTGAAGCATAGGCCTGACGATTTTACTATAATTTGTGATTTTTTGCGCGTGTTTTTAACATGTCTTCTGAGATAGCTGAACTTAGGCAGCCCAACGAAGAAGGGGCGTTTTACAACGCCCCAAATTGCTCTTCTAACACCTGTTGATGGACGATATTGATTTTGATGGATTTATTGCAGGCGAGCCATTAGTTGCCCTGCTGAGAATTGGAACCCAGTAAATCTGCAGTGGATGTTTGAATTACTGGCGCCATTTCAATGTATTGGCCTCGAATTGATGGGTGAGGAGACGTGGCTTTCCAGCGAACCAGAACATGAGTCGCTGTTCCCAGATCCTCCACGGGCAAGCTGTAGGAACGTTCCTCGCCCCATGCAAGATCATACGGCAGGGCGTCGGGGAAGTCTTGCCATGACAGCTCATCCATAATAGGGTCTTCCCAGTCGAGAACGCCAAGCGGGTAATGTTTTTTGGAAAGAGCCCATTGAAGAGATGTGATGGTAACGTCTTCCTGAAAGTCATCTTCGTGATAAAGCGTTAACCCTACATGAGTGATGGCTTTGGTATGTCTATCCTGGTAGACGTCCTGCCTTGCCGAGACTCCGCCGTGGGGTTGGTTGAAGTGACCGCCCATAATCTGAATATCGTCTTGATCTTCAGAGAATTCGCAACCCACATGGTAATCCTCTCCCGATGGAATTCTGATATGGTTCCATGATAACACGAATATTCCGCCGCCTTTTGCTGTGATGGTTGGTGTTCGTCCCTTATACCAAATTTCAACTGCGGGAAAGCTGAGCCCAGCCCCAGGAATTCGAACCGTTAAGCGGAATTCAGTTGCCGTGACGCCGTGGTGGTTTGTAAAAGTCTTATTGATCTCTCTACAGCCCGTTACTAATATGAACAATGTGATTAATAGTAGAAACTTGGGAAGTTTTTCTGACATTCATTTTCTCCTTTCTTATAGGTGAATTCACCTAATTGCTTTTTCGAAATGGATTCGGGGTAATCTACCCTTCGACATGACGGAATGACCATGATCAGAGTTGTAAGATTTCCACTTGATTGCATTGTGGGATTTGGGGAAACATAAATGCTGTATCAAGGCAGAGTGGTATTGGGGGTTCCTGGTGTCAACGACATGAATGTAGTGATGGCGCGTGTGGGGTTATCTCATCTAGGATCTGGGAAAATTAATTCCAGTTTGGTAACTATTGCAAATAAAAAGTTTTTCTGGTTCTCAGGCAAATTACTTAAGTCAAACTCAGGGATTAACGGAACTTCCCGTCCTCTAATAGCGTAAGTAGATCCGCGCGGAATAAATCATGGGGGCGGGCATGGATTTGATTTTGATTATTCTGGCAGGCGTTTTTTCGGTAGTTGTTGAATCCCCAGCCGAAACCCTTCACTGGAACCAGTACATGGGTCCAAACCAGACTGGAAAGGTAGAAGGTATTGGTGTTTTTCCTGTTGATAATGTAGGGCTGAAAGTGCGGTGGCAGCGGCGCTTGGGTTCGGGTTATTCTCATCTTGTAACCGACGAATTCCGACTTTTCGCCATGTATACAGATGGCGAGAGGGATTACCTGGAAGCCATGGAGGCATCGAGTGGCAAGTCCTTGTGGCGTTATGACATGGGCGAGACCTACAAGGGTCATGAAGGTTCGGCCGATGGCCCGCTCAGTACGCCGTTGGTAGAGGGGGACCGAATTTTTGGCTTGGGTCCGCATGGGGCCTTATTTGCTTTGAATAAACAAAACGGCAACCTTATCTGGCGTGTTGAGTTGAAGGATGAATACGGTGCAATGCCTCCCAAATGGGGGTTCGCCACCTCGCCCATTCTGGTTGAAGACAAGTTAATGGTTCACATCGGCGGGCCTGAACGCAGTCTTGGCGCCTTTGATCTCCGAACAGGAGCTCTCATCTGGAGCACGGGCACGGAAGGCATCACCTATCAAAGCCCCACCATAATGGTTCTGGCTGGTAAAACCTGGTTAATCAGCAATACCGATACCCACGTGAAAGGGTTAGATCCCAAAACTGGAAAGGAGCTCTGGCGCCAAGAAGTGAGCGAGAAGGGGATTAGCGCCATTTCCCGGATCACTCCCCTTGGCGCTGATCGGTTCATGGTTGGGAAAAATGGGTATCAAGGTCATTATGCGGCCTATGAATTAAGTTCAAAAGACGGTTCTTGGATTACAAAAGAGTTGTGGTCCGAGAAAAACTTCAACGGGTACCAGCTCCCCACATCCCACCAGGGGTTGAT
>JBNKOV010000842.1:0-2792 GCA_050294955.1 Holophagae bacterium | reverse complement strand
AACTCGTCCGCCGGTGGACGAGGAAATATCATTGAGCACATGGAGAGATGCTTTCTGCTGTGAAGACCCTTTTACCTTGGAGGTATCCACTGTAAAAACAACCGTTGCAGATCCCTGCAAAGCCTCAACCAGATTTCGAACGGAACTCAGTACATTGCCCGCCGCAAAATTATCCGAATCACGAACCCCGTCCACAAAATCTGTGCCGCGCGTTTCCTGGCCCATCACCAGGGTAGCATCTGTAAATCCACCGGAAAAAAGCACAAGATTCTTTTGACCACGGATAACGCCCAAATACTTGCCAAGAGCGTCGAACTGATTGAGATAACTCATCATATCGCCTCGTTTGCTCTCTTCTTTGGAATGGCGCATACTTTCTCGTGTATAAAGAACCGGCATATCGTAAGGACCAGGAAGATTGAGGCTTAAATATTCTTTATCTTCAATTAGTTTCCTAGATAATCTGCTGAAGGCCTCTTTGGCGCTTACCCCGTTTTCATCCCTCAAATTACCCGAAAGCACATAACCTGTAGTCTTGTGCAACGCCTTGGCTGTTCCAAACCCAAAGGTCTCCAAAGCATGGGATAGCTGGGCCTTGTCAGAGGTGAAATTGCAGACCAGACGCAGGGTGTTTCCGTTCATGGTGAAAATTGAAGCCAGGTCCTTGGATTTCATTTCATTCATCACAAAATCCATGGTGTCTTCCCTGGCCTGAATTAAACCGCTGGGATGAGTATACTGGGTGTCAAACATGAACAAAAATAAACGTCTCGCAGATTCAGGAATCTTGTGGGGCGCGTCGGCTCCGTCTACATCAAAGGAGATGGAAACGGGGTAGACCGACACGACCTCCTGAGCTTTACCATTAAGCTTGACCACAAAATCTTCTTGTTTTAGATCCCTAACAGGGTTGCCATCCTTGTCCGTCACATTCACATGCATTTGATGGATCGAAACTTTAAATTCTTCATACACCTGTGTTTCTTGAGCATACATAATCGCGCTTACTGCCAGCAACAGTAAATATTTCATACTAAGCCTCCCATTGATACAGCCAAGTTCTCCAATACAGAGATTGATCTCCCTAAATTATGAAAAACACTTGAGAACTCTTCCTTCTAACAGGAAAAACGAACAAGAGCTCATTTACACTGAATGCAGGACAGTTTTTTTGACGGAAATGGCTCACCTCTCTTGTCTTAATTCTACAATGTCAAAGCCGCCATAATATTCAAATTCACCAAGGTTTTTGCTTAAACAGGCGATTAACCATACTACCTCAAGTCTAAAAACCTTTTCCCAATACGAGACTTTTGTAATAAGATGTAGATGTTTCGAGTGGTCCAGGGGGGCGATGCGCATAGCGCAACCATTCAGGCACTTCGCAAGCATATCATTTCACAAGAGGTTTTATCTATGAAGCTGAAAATTAAGGAAATTAAGATCCAGAGTTTTGTTACTCAAGTTGCAGACGCTAAAATTAACGGCGGCGTTTGGATCAAATCTGTGAACCGTTGTTTCACGGTAGATTTTGGTTGCGAAACCGATAATCCTGCTTGCTAAAACAATATAAGCGTCGCCACACTTCTAGCGGCGGCGCGTCCCACGATTTATATAGGATACATTCAGCACTATTTATTCTCCGACATTTTTGAAAGAAAAATACCCCATTCATCAACACAAGAGTCTCCGCAGTTCCGTGTAACGCGTGCGGCCCACCGGAAGCACTTCATCGTTTTTTAAAACAAGAGAGTATCGGCCCCCGCCATGTATGACAAGATCCTCTGCAGCCGCAAGACGAACCAGGTAGGACTTGTGGATTCGTTCGAAATGTGGGTTCAAAAGCAGGGTTAATCCCTCCAAATTCTTTTCGTGAAGCACAGCGCTTCCATTAGATAGAACCAGTTCGGAATAGTTCCCAGCTCCCTTTATATATAAGATGTCTTGCACCTCAACGAGTCGAATTCTGCCAAGTTCCTTTACAGCCAGATATCTTACGGGTTCACTGACGCTCTTTCCGCCATTCAGCCGGGAAAATGCTTTCTGCATTCTCTTCAGATCAAACGGCTTTGGAACAAAGTCTAAAACACCATGTTCAAACGCCTCCAAAGCTCTATCCCCATTGGCTGAAATGACAATGGTCTGAAAGGATTTCGCGACAGCTCGCTTCAAGAGATCAAAGCCATCCCGACCGCCAAGGTTTAAGTCCAATAAGAGCAGATCAATGGAAAAGCGCAATAAATGCGCCTCTGCTTCCTGAAAAGATGGAACGCATTTTAACGTTGTCACAGAATCGCCCAATATTTCACGTGTCAAACGCGCTACCCTTTTTGCCACCTGTGGGTAATCCTCAACAATTAGAATGTTCAAGAGCACCCACCTATAGTAATGGCGGTTTGCCAGATTCCGTCTTTTATTCCGGCTTCCAGTTCCCAGCGATTGGAAAAACCGGCCTCCAAACGAGCCCTTACATAGGCCAAGCCCGAACCGGTCTTTTTCTTCGCAACACTATGGCCACTGACCGGGTTGGAAACAACATAGCGCATTTCGTTCACTCCTACCTCTCCGGAAATGGTCATTGTAGGCGCATCCGCGGTCATATCACCGTGGGTAAGCGCATTCTCCAGCAGGGTGTGAAACACGCCAGGGGGAATGGATTGGTCAAGATCTACACCACTGACTGCCAATTCAAGATTGCGGTTATAGGTATGGGACATCACCTGGAGATGCGCGCGACACAAGGCCAGTTCTTGCCCAATGGGAATCAGAGTTTCATCTACAATTCCGTTTAA
>JBNKOV010000841.1:0-2793 GCA_050294955.1 Holophagae bacterium | reverse complement strand
CTGTGGCAGAGACTTTTCTACTCGTAATTGAATCTGTGGACGAAGTAACTTTGCCCGACCGGGGCATTGTTGGCCAGCACGCGCTTTTTGATCCTGGCGTTATCAACGTACCAGAGCCAGCTCCCAAGCAAGGGGAAAACAAAACCAGGTGGGATTTGAAAATAAAGCGCCAAGACCGGTTAACAACTGTTGTCTATCCCTTTAATCCCATCAACACAGTGGGCTATAAAGGCGACTTGACAGTATGGCAGTTGAACATCAGAGACATTCGCCCCATAATGAGCGAGCGTTACCATCTGCCTCCAACTGCACATATCACATTCCTTATGGCAAAAGTAGTGGTATGTACTTTCCTTCCGAGGGGTCTTGAAACCGGAGATCCAGACGCCTTACGAGTACCTTTTTATCATGCAAACATAGATTTTGACGAGGTGCTTTTCTATCATGATGGGGATTTTTTCAGCAGAGAAGGGATCGAGTCTGGCATGGTGACTTTTCATCCACAGGGCATTCATCACGGACCCCAGCCCCAAGCTGTGGCGGCGTCTAAGGACAAGGAAAGCACAGATGAGAAAGCCGTAATGATAGACACGCGGCGACCCCTGAACCTCACTTCTCAAGCCAAAGAAATAGCGTTCAAAGACTATTGGAAGTCTTGGATGAACACGACAAGTTTACAGGAGGAAAAACATGCAGGCGTCTAACCCCACCGGATTGAAAGGTATAGCTTTTGTTGAATATGCTGGCGGCGAACCGGAATACATGGAAGGATTATTTCGTGATTTTGGTTTTTCAAAACTGAAAAAGCACCGATCTCAGGCCATTGCTTACTTTAATCAAAACCAAATCCATTTCTTTTACAACACGCAGGAGGGCGGTTTTGCTGCCGGATTTGCAAGAAAACACGGACCTTGCATCTGCTCCATGGGATTCCTTGTGGAAGACGCGGATAAGGCTTTTGAAGCCGCTGTATCCGGCGGCGCTCGACCTTTTGAGGGTCCAACTGACGCCAAAAGCTTTAACTGTCCAGCCATTTTTGGAATCGGGGACAGTCTCATCTACTTTGTCAGTGACATCGCTGGCCTGTTTGGCGCCGAGCTGGTAGATTTAAAAGACCCGAAATTGATTAAAGAGAAGGGTTTTCTCTGTATAGACCACCTAACCAATAATGTGTACAAAGGAACCATGCAGGATTGGGCGAATTTTTATAAAAATGTCTTCGGCTTTCAAGAAATTCGGTACTTTGACATCAAGGGGGAAAAAACTGGCTTAACTTCCTTCGCATTGAAATCCCCCTGTGGTACTTTTAGCATTCCCATCAATGAAGGAAATGAAGATAAGTCTCAAATTGAAGAATACCTCAGAGAATACAATGGCCCGGGCATTCAGCATATTGCCTTCCTAACCAACGATCTTTTGAACTCTTTGGACCGGCTTCAAGGTTCCTCTATCAAGACCCTTGACATCAATCCTGGTTACTACGATATTGCATTTAAACGGGTTCCAGGCATAACTGAAGACAAGAACCAGATCATGAAGCACAAAGTTCTTGTCGATGGCGATGATGAGGGGTATTTACTGCAGATATTTACGGAAAATCTGGTGGGTCCCATTTTCATTGAGCTCATTCAGCGAAAAAACCATCATTCATTTGGTGAAGGTAATTTCCAAGCACTTTTCAGTTCCATTGAAAGGGACCAGGAACGCCGAGGCGTGTTAACCTGACAATAGGTTTGGTCAGACCTTACAACCAGCAGGATATTTTAAAAACGCACTCTTCTGCGGTGCGTTTTTTTATTTCCGATGTTTTTGGCAATGCAATGGGGTATTCTCATTTTCCCTCATTCTGGGTTCACGGGAAGTGACATGGGAATTGCGAGGCCGAGCGCCTTGGAAAAACTGGATTTTGGTTTATTGTTGTTATTGATAAAAAGCCAGCGATAACAATTGCAATAAGAGGGGAAAGCGTTTATTGTTAGAACAGTGGAGGTGGTGAGGACTGACACTACAGGTAAAATGCTGGGAAGAAAGAAGCGTACATGAAATATTTGGTTGTACAGGCATTTTGGTATTTTGACCAGATTACCGGTGAGTTTCGCTATCGAATCGGCGGGCCTGGAGATAGCCTGAACACCCATCCCGATTTTAATGTGGTCAATATTCATGTTTTTCACCCACTGTTCCCCCAGTTGGCCATGACAGCAGATCTTCTGATTTTACATCTGCTTCCGGATGAGGAAATTTATCAAATCATTCAGTTACGAAAAAAAATGGGCAAGCCTACAGTTTTTGAGATTGCCGATAATTTTCTAAGCCTTGGACCCTGGGTAAAAGATTCAGACGCACATCGCAATCCGAACATTCGCCAGAATTGGTTGTACTTTTCCAGCCTATGCGACGCTGTTCAATTCAGCACTCACGAGGTGGCTAAAACTTTTGGGTTCCTGAATCAAACCCACACTGTTTTTGAAAACCAGATCGGTCATTTCTCTAAAAAGACGCTTCCCAATTCTCCGTTTGTTTTTGGGTGGGGCGGTTCTAAAGGGCATGAAGCGGACCTGGCTGAAATTGCACCGGTAATCGTAGCATTTTGTCGAAGGCATAAGGACGCTATTTTTTCGTATATGGGGTACACGCCCATTTTCAAGAAGTACTTTGCAGATATTCCACCAGAGCAAGCCAGGTGCTACGATGCCGGCCCGGTAGAGTCGTTGGAAAGAAGTTTTTATATCTGCCTTAGGCGGATCGTAAAAACCAACCAGTCCCAGGAATTCAAAAGTCAAATCCTGTTGG
>JBNKOV010000840.1:0-2809 GCA_050294955.1 Holophagae bacterium | reverse complement strand
TGCGCAGTTCTCGAATGTTGCCGGGGAAATGATGTGCGGAAAGAAGGGTTAGCAGCTCCTTGGGCGGCCTGGGTTTTTTCTTGCCCATTTCCTTGGCAGCCTCTTCCAAGAAAAAGTCCAGCAGCAAAGGCAAGTCGTCCATACGATCCCTAAGAGCGGGCACATGAATCCAATGGGCGCGAAGCCTGTAATAGAGATCCTTGCGGAAGGTTCCCTCTTCCTGGAGGGTTTTCAGATCCCTGCTTGTGGCAACCACAATGCGGGCCTCGCCACTGCTCCTGCCGCCATGAGAAAACTCGCTATCCTGCAGCAGCCTCAGTAGTTTTAACTGAGCAACCGAACCCAGATCGCCAATTTCATCTAAGAACAGCACACCGCCCGAAGCCTTGCGCAGCAGGCTGTCCTCTCCCGGCTCCAATGGACCGGCGTCTGCGTGACCGAAGATAACTTCCGAGAATTGATCGTCGCTCATGCCCGCAATGGAAATGGGAATAAAGGGACCGTCCAACCCGCTGGCCCGGTGGATGGCATGGGCCAGAACTTCCTTACCTGCACCGGTTTCTCCTGTAATAAGAACGGGTTGACTGGAGGGGGCAATGGCCTCCACGTATTGAAAGATAGCGCGCATTGCCGGGGTATTGGTTACAATATCCGCAAAGATAGAAGGGTTCTTCAAGTCGCCGGTTAGAAGGTGGTCGCGCAGGGCCGTGTTCTCCTGATGGAGTTCCGAAAAGGCAATAGCCTGCTTCACAGTAGTTATGAGCCGATCCCTGTCCACCGGTTTAACCAGAAAATCGAAAGCGCCGTGCTTCATGCAGCTTACAGCAGTCTCCGTCTCATCTTTACCCGTAATGATAATCACGGGAATATGTGGATAGTCCCGGGTTATTTGAGGCAAAAGCGCATCGCCAGAAACGTGGGGCATCATCAAATCCAGAAGGATTACCTGTGCGCCATTGATAGCAAGGGTCTCCAGAAATCTACGACTATCTCCACAGGAAATAATATGGTTGGTTCCGTTCATTCTCAACGCGGTGTCGTAGCTGATCAGAATCTGAGGCTCATCATCTACAATAATAACAGGCTTTTTTGGATGTAACATTTCACTCATGACACATGCTCCCTTAGGTTTTCATCGGCAACTGGCAAATGAATTGAAACCGTCGTTCCCTGACCGGGCTTCGATTCAAAACACAAACGGCCCCCATGCTCCCGAATGATGGAATCCGAAATAGAAAGACCCAGCCCCGTACCGCCGGAATCTCTCTTGGTTGTGAAAAACGGATCGGTAATGCGTTTCATCAAATGGTTGGGAATCCCCATGCCCCGATCACAAACTTTAATCACAACCCGTTTATTTTCTTGTTCATAACCGGTGAAGATCTCAATCGCCGGTTTTGCTTCTGTCAAAGACTCGCAGGCATTGATAAGCAGATTGATCAAAACCTGCTCGATGCGTTGTCGGGCGCCTTTCACGATGGGGAGATCCCTGGCCAGCCGCATGTTTAAATCCGGCGTTGCTTTTTTCAGGCTGGTCAGTGAAACAGCGCGCCGAACCGCCGCGTTCACATCTACCATCTCTCCCATGTCCGTACTTTCCTGACGGGCAAAGTCTTTGAGATTATTGATGATATTCTTGATTCTCAAGCTACCGTCCTGGATGGCGTCCAACAATACGGGTAATCGGCTACAAACGGCATCGTAATCCAGGCTGCCAATTCTAAAATTCTCACGCGACTTCGCCACTTCCTCAAGAACGGGTTGCACGCCTCGCCAGATGTCCGCCATGATGCTGCTATTTAATGAGATATGATTGTTGGGGTTGTTGATCTCGTGGGCCACGCCCGCCACCAGAGTTCCCAGCGACACCAGCTTGTCGGTTTGAAAGAGCTGTTCGCGGTTGAATTCCTTCTCTCGTTCTTCCAGGCGTTGCTCCGTAATGTCGTAACCCACAGCAACCAGGTGGGTGAGTACCCCATTCGAGTCGGAAAGAGGGGAGTTGGTCCAGGAAATAAGTCTGGGTTCATGACTCCGAGTGACCCAGGTCGCTTCAAATTGAGAATGCGGTTCTCGGGTTGCTTGCTCAAAAAGTTTCTCGGCAAATTGCTTGCGCTCTTCAATCACGAGGCCCGTATCCCATGGCCTTTTGCCCTTTAACTCGCTGTACAGATAGCCTGTTAACTGTTCCGCTGTTTTGTTGAAGCGAACAATGCGTCCCATGGGATCCAGCGCCATAATCAAAGCGCCTGCTGTGTCCAGAACAGCATTGCTGAAATTTCGTTCCCCCAGCAGCGCCTCCGCGGCCCGTTTCCTCTCCGTGACATCGGCAAAGGTGCAGGAAAAGGTATTGCCCTCACACCGGTAGGCCTTAAAGGCGTAGACCCGGCCTGTAATTTTCAAATGCCGTTCAAACTCAACGGGGCCTTCGGTTTCCATAACCTCATTAAAAACCTTGTACCAAAAGGGTTCGGTATTTGGAAAAACCTCGCGTTCCGTTTTCCCCAGAATCTCTTCCCGGGTAACGCCCATATATTCTTCAAAAACCGGGTTCGCTTCCAGATAGCGAATATCGCTAACCGTGCCGTCGTCCCCAAGAATCGCCTCGTGGTAGACATAGGCGTCCAGCATCGTGTTGAAGAGATGCCGATACTTCTCCAGGCTCTCCTGGCGGCTGGTCTCCGCCTGTTTCTGGTTGGTGAGGTCGATCAGGGTGCCAATATAGCCCAAATCCTCGTCAGGTGTTTCTGGAGCCGTTTGGATCATGACCCAGATTGGCGTACCATCTGACTTTAGCATACGACATTCCGTA
>JBNKOV010000839.1:0-2813 GCA_050294955.1 Holophagae bacterium | reverse complement strand
GCGCTTCCATAAGCCTGTTTGGCCAAATTTTTTCACTGGATGACGACCCTTCAGCTCCCGTGGGTGGTCCAGCGGTTCCTGGTTTCTTTAGCGCGGAGGATGAATTCGGGTGTTCCGGCATTCAGCTCGGTCCATCCAGATCCCTTGCCATCTTTGGATGGAGTGATTCCGACGTTCTGGTCCCCGGTCCAGGTTTCCTGGCCCCCATCAATCCCCTGAGTTATGTGGATAGCTTGAGCTCCAACCACGGTTGGAATTTTAACCCCAATATTTCCATCTTCTTCAGTGTGGATCGCCTCACAAACGGCATATGCGGAAGCGCCTTGCAAGCCCAAGCAGCGGTTTGGGATCAACCCGGCGACACCTACGCCACAAGCAGCACCTATACCCATCCTCAAAATTTTCTTGGGGTCTTGGGCGGCGCGCCGGGCTGCTGGTCCGGTTGGGTTATGCCAACTGCCGGATCCAGCGCAGTTTGCGGGAACTTTCTGGTGACCGATGAAGCCGCTTGGGGCCTGGCTTCCAATTCTCCGGGCGGCCCATGCCCGTTCTGTCACGACAACGTAGACGGCATGGACTACTTCTACCAGGGCAATCCTCTGGGAAACACCCTGTATTGGACCCTGCATCCCGCACAAGCCGCCATTTCCGGCGTCAGCGCAACAGACATCATGTTCTCGCCGCCGCCGTTTAACGCCTTTAACGCCTATGCCAAATCCTACATGATGGGTCTGGATTGTTACGGCAAAGACAGCATCGACGGACTGGTGATCTTTGATCAGAACCTGCAATACCCCAACATTGCAGAACCGGGCAAAGATTTCGCGCTGTTCAGCCTCTCACCCTGCTCATCAACCCTGAACTACCTGCAGAGCATCGGTTTGCCCGTTGACGCGGCAACCGTGTTCTTCACCGATTTCCAGGGCAACTTCGCCATCTATCTCTGGAGCAGAGACCTGGCCATCGGCGGCAACTTCACCAATGTAGACGCATTGGACTTCAAATAATCACCCCAACAAAACGGTCCGGCTCCGGTCGGGCCGTTTTTACAAATGCAGATGGGTGTGGCAGCAGCCTTCGTCTGGGTGCAGCCAGTCGCTTTCGCCGTCTTCGTAAAATTCCTTCTTCCAGATGGGTACGTCCCTTTTGATGCGGTCTATGACAAATCTCAGGGCGGCAAAACCCTCGGGTCTGTGGGGCGATGACACCGTTATGTAGATGCTGGAAGCGCCAACCGGCATTTCGCCAAATCGGTGGACTACCTGTACTTTACGCACATCTGGCCACTGCTCGCGAGCCGATTCTACTACCTTTGCCATCTCGGATTTTGCCATGCCGTCGTAGGCCTCATAGGCCAGTTTTGTAACCTTTCTGCCCAAATGATGGTTGCGCACCGTGCCGGAGAAAGTTAGAACCGCGCCGCATTCCGCGTGTTCCGCCGCCTCATTCATGGCGTGAATGTCTATGGGGTCTCGGGTAATCTCAATCACGGCTCAGCCTCCTGAAACCGGTGGAATTAGCGCCAACTCGTCTTCAGGGGCGAGCAATGGATCGTCTGCGCAGAAGGCCTGGTTCACGGCCAAACGCGTCACCTTTTTTAAGCCGTCCAGGCTTGGATGGGCTTGGAAAAAGGCTTTGAGCAGATCGGAACCCTTTATGGGACCATCCCCAGATTCGTATTCCCAAGTATCGCTGCCAACCCGTTCTTTTAGAACGGCAAAGAGTTTTAATTGATAGGTCACGTCCTCGCCTCCGAACCTTGATTCTAACCCGAAAGCCCAACAAACCTCAATCATAATTGAGGCAGAGGACCCCAGCTCAGGCAGCCGGTGTAATCCGGCTTGTTTGCCAGAATATCCCGAACCTGGCTGCGTTGAACCCCCGCCGTATCGTGATCCAACTCCAATACCTCCTGGCCAGCACCGGCGGCAAGGGCGACGTGATGGCCGTCGTCGCCGAACAGAACAATGAAACCCGCTGGAATAACGAGGTCTGTTGGCAACACCAACCCATGTTCGCCTGGCTGAATCATCTGTTCGGGTTCCTGTAAAAGACGGCGCACCAGGGCCACCGAGGTTTGTCCCTCGAAATCGATCCATTTCACAATGTCGGCTCTAGTCATCAGGCCCGCCAGCCACGCGGAATACAGCACCACTTCCCAGCAGTTCATCTCAAGGGGCGGTTCGTTGTCTCCTTCAACCAACCAGCGAAAAAACGGCTTCTCTCGTTCCTCCTCCACAGAGCCGTGCAGCAGAATACATTTATTCCATCTCAAGGGTGATCCGATCAATGAAGCCATGGCCCCAACGTGATCTTTTGCATGTAAGTCCCTGTGTTGGCTCGCCATCTTCGCTCCCCGTTCCTCAAATTCAACCCTAGTTTAACCCAGATCGGCCCACAGGGCCAATCCAAGAAAAAAAGAAAAAATTCACAACACATCCATGGCTTCGTCAAGAGGGAGAAAGTTGAAGATCTGGGAGCGCCTGTCTTTGTTAAATCCATATTCAATGCCTGAAACTCCTTCGGACGATTGGGTTTCTAATGCCAATGCAGCCAGTCTGCATCGGGAAATCCAATGGTTCACCGCTGTCGTGGAACTGCGCTTTAAAAGCTATTTCGAAAAGGATTCAGGCGACATTTACCAACTGGAGCCGCCGAACTTGGAGGGCGACCCCTCTCCCTACGCCAGGCTGGCGGCCCAGTTGGGCTTCGGGTTTCAGGAACGCATCGTTCTCATTTTGGCTATGTTGCCTCATTTGAGGCCGCAAATTCTCGACGCCTTTTTCATCCCCAACGAAGACCTGAACCGGGGG
>JBNKOV010000838.1:0-2818 GCA_050294955.1 Holophagae bacterium | reverse complement strand
GGTCGTTGTTTGGATGAGTTCTTCCATATCATCTGCGCAGGCAACTCCGCACGAGGGGTAGGTCTGCTTCAGGGGGCAGCGATAGCAATAAGGGGCCAGTGCATGTTTTACTCCAGCGATTTGGGTGGGAATGGAGCGGTAGGAGCTGTGGGCTGTTAGAGATTGAGCGAGAGCCGACCGTCCAGAGTAGGCGTGTCTTAAGGTGACTATCTCCATGTTCCCAGTAAATACTTGGGCCAGGTTGACTGCTGTCTCGTCTGCCTCGGTTCCCGATGCTGTGAAAAAGCATTTCTCCAATTTACCAGGCGCGATGGAAATCAGTCTTTCCGCCAATTCCACCATTGGAACCGTAGGGTATAAAGTTGAGATATGGCTTAAACTGGCTATCTGAGTCGTGACTGCTGCATTCACTTCTTCGTTGGCATGGCCCACGGATACAGTTAGGATGCCTCCAAAGAAATCAAGATAGGTGTTCCCATCCAAATCTGTAAGGCGGCTCATTTTGCCTTTTGCCATTACTAGCGGTTCCGCATAGTAATTGCCAACGGACGGAAAGAGGAAACGGCTATGTTTTTCCCTTACTTCGTTGCTTGTTGTTTGCCGGTCGCCCACCTGGGTATTCTCCATGTTCTCCTCCAAAATTAAAGCCTGGTCAGGGGATTGTAGCTGTCGGGCCTGCGATCCCTGAAAAAATGCCAGGTGGCTCGAATTTCATCTATTAAATCCAAATCGAATTCCGCCACCAGTAACTCATCTTTGTTTTCCGCAGCCTTGGCAATTATCTGTCCCCGTGGATCCACAAAATAGGATCTCCCGTAAAAGGTCCCAAGGTTCCAGGGTTTCTCTGTTCCCACTCTATTGCTGCATCCCATGAAATACCCATTGGCCGCAGCCAGTGCAGGCTGTTCCAGCTCCCAAATGTGGTCAGAATGGCCCGCGGTGGTGGCCGAAGGATTATAGACAATCTCTGCGCCATTAAGACCCAATGCTCTCGCGCCTTCAGGGAAATGGCGATCATAGCAGATGTACACTCCAATGGTGGCATACCTGGTTTTAAATACGGGATATCCCAAGTTTCCCGGTTTAAAATAATACTTTTCCCAGAAGCCGGAGGTTTGAGGGATATGGTTTTTCCGGTATTTTCCCAGGAGGGCGCCATCTGCATCAATAACAGCAGCAGTGTTGTAATATACTCCGGGCTGCTCAACTTCATAGATGGGCGCAATGATAACCATCTGGTGCTTTCTTGCAAGTTTCTGCATGAGCGCTACGGTTGGACCCGGGATGGGCTCTGCTGAAGCATACCATTTGGGGTCTTGGCTGGGACAGAAGTAGGGTGTGGTGAAAATCTCCTGGAGGCACAGGATCTGCACACCCTGTTCTCCTGCCCTGTCTATATAGGGAAGATGCTTTTCGACCATAGCCTGTTTTATCTCTTCAATGGTCCCTTCCCCATCAGAAATTGGGATGCTCATCTGAATGAGACCGGATTTTATTTTCCTCGCCATGAACGCTCCTTACAGGTCTACCAGTCTTTCGTAGGTCTCAGGACGGCGATCACGGAAGAATTGCCAGGTGGATCGGACCTCGTCAATCATATCCAAATCGAATTCGCTGATAAGTAGTTCATCCTTGTCTTCAGATGCTTGAGCGAAAATTTTACCTCTGGGATCCACAAAATAAGAAGACCCGTAAAATCGTCCCAGATCCCGAGGCTTTTCTTCCCCAACGCGATTGATGCAGCCCATGAAATAACCGTTGGCGACAGCATGAGCGGGTTGCTCCAGTTCCCATAAATACTGGGAAAGGCCAGCAACCGTAGCAGATGGGTTGTAGACGATTTCAGCGCCATTCAAACCCAGAATTCTGGCGCCATCGGGAAAATGGCGGTCATAACAAATATATACGCCTACCCTGGCGTAGCGGGTTTCGAATACCGGGTAGCCTAAATTCCCGGGTTTAAAGAAAAATTTCTCCCAAAAGCCTGAAGTGTGGGGGATGTGATTTTTGCGGTATTTTCCTAAATAAGTTCCATCTGCGTCAATAACTGCCGCAGTGTTGTACAAAACGCCGGGTTGTTCCTGCTCATAGATGGGCACGACCATCACCATCTCGTATTTTTTTGCATAGGACTGCATTAGCTCAACTGTTGCTCCGGGAACTGTTTCCGCTGAGGCGTACCATTTTGGATCCTGACCGGGGCAAAAATAAGGCGTATTAAAAATTTCCTGTAGGCATAAGATTTGAACGCCCTGTTGGCCTGCCTCTTCGATCATGGGCAGGTGCTTGTCCAGCATGGCCTGCTTTATTTCTTCTATGCTCCCTTCGCCTTCTGTTTTGGGAAGACTCATTTGGATTAATCCTGATTTAATAATTCTAGGCATGAATGGCTCCTTCACTGGTTGCAAATAGAAACGTCCCATCCAAAGCATATATTTTTATTTGGGGTAACTCCCGTTGAAACAAAGGGTTGCTTTGGGGATAACATCATAACACCAACCTGAGAAATCGCCAACATGGAAAACGTTGAAAATGAGTGAATTTGCTGAGATATTTCAACTTGACTGACGAAATTATTACGAAATGGCGGGTGAATGGCCCTTTAATTTATCTAGAAAATGCCCATTCTTGTGCTAGATGGGGTTCATCCAAAAACGGGGTTTTTTAGCCGTAATGGCTGGGCAATGCCGCACTAAGATGATCTTTTGTTCGAGTTTTGGCATAATTCACAAACACAGGGCAACTCATTGCCTTACGGTTATACTGCTGTACCCCTTTCCTGGCTTTTGATTATTCTTTGCGTTGCGCCAACTACGCG
>JBNKOV010000837.1:0-2828 GCA_050294955.1 Holophagae bacterium | reverse complement strand
TCTTGATAGGCGTTGATGCGCCTCTCCTCCTCTTTCATCGCGTTTTCGCATCAAGCCGAGCGGCTAAAGCTTGATTTCCATGAAACGGCCTATTCTTCCACGAAACCTTCAAGCCTGGGTTTAATCGCCTCCGCCTGAGAGCGTAATCGGTGGCGGTGGCGGTGGCGGAAAAGGTGGAATTTCAGTCGGAACAGTTCCACCTACAATTACCCTTAAGTGCTCATTATTAATTCGGTTATAGGCGCCTGCAATTTTCATCATTATTACTCCAGAGAAATATTCAGGTGGAATTGGTGATTCAGGTCTCCTGTTTCTTTAATATAGCCTAAAATGCTATTTATTGCTCCCTTACTTGGAGGGGAATTTCTACACATATCAATTGCAACTATGTTCAGAAGACTGTAGACAAAAAGCTTTTCGTCATCTTTTGACTCATTTAATGCGGCGATTGCCAAATCATTCGCGTCTTGGCACTGCCCAAGGTGGGCGAGGATGAAGGCCTTGCTAATTTGGGCGATTAAGATACCCCGCTGGTTTTGTTCCTCTCGATAGCTCTCTAAAGCCAATTCCGTCTCTGCCAATGCGGCAGAGAATTGAAGATTGTCTTTAATGTAGATGTAGGCAGTTAAATCGTGTAAAAAACCCTGTGGCTGTCCTGGTTGGCGATATGATTTTGCCTCCTCAAGAAGCCCATAGGACACTTCAAAATTGTTCAAATTAGCCTGAACTTCAGCTAACATGGCTAGCGTGATATATAGGGCGTCGTGTCTTTGAACTTCCTTTAGGAGAGTAATTGACTCTTTCATGAGTTGCTCCGCTGCAACGTATCGATTCTGCCGAATTCTTATTCTCCCCAACAACACAATGCAGTCTGGACGGTACTTGGATTCGCTATCGCTTAGGACTCGGTAGATAATGGATTCTGCTTCATCAAAATTACCGGCTAAAACCTCTAAATGGGCCTTTTGGTATAATTGTGCATCTGACATTTGTTCGAGATCGATTTTTTCGGAAAAGTAGTCTCTTGCCGCTTTTAAACCGTCCTCACGCAAAATTTGAAAGACCTTGGGCTCTGAGACCCAAATAGTTCCAGCAAATATAAGGGCGGCAAAAATTGGAAAGGACCCCACGAGGAGCCATCGCCAACGCCTGTCCGCTCTTGCGGGTTGTTTCACCATTAATGAGGTTTCAGCTTTAATAGGTTTAGACAGATTTATGTCATGGTTTTCCGCCATGGAAAGACCTCCTTGCTTTGAAAGCGCCTCACATTCTCCATCAATATCCGGATTAAATTCATTGCCCTTAATGTTGTGGGAGCTGGCAGTCTGAGCACTCCCCTTTTCACTCCGTGAGCCTTCTGATAATTCAAGGATGGTTTCTCCTTCAATCGTTGCACCAGAATCACGATGAACCATGTTTGACCCAGGCCTTTTTATTTTTGTCAGTTTGCGCCAAATTTGAACGCCCGCACTGGGGTTTTCAACATACCTGGGCACTTTTTTAGGAACAGCCACGCCAAGCCGGGTTATTTCCAGATCGGTATAATGACCAATCTCTGTTTCGATTGCTTCCTCTAATTCTGGTCCCACATTGGCCCGAAGTTCATTTGCCAATGGATGATATTTCCCACCGAGCAACGCTTCGAGCAATGCCAGCATTTCGCTGTATTTCATCGTATTTAATTGGCTTGCCAATTCTTGGGCCACGTCGCCCGTTTTACCAATAGGATTTTGTCGCGACACTCTTCCTGGAAGGTTGTTTAAGATTTTAATTACTGCAAGGCACATTAAGGCCTTGTTCCTGGCCTTCGGCGAGACACGCCGCTTCTTCAGGTATTCGCCGGAGTAGGCTTTTGCTGCGCCCCGATATGAAGCAGGAGTAGGCATAATGCCATCTGGTTTGATGACGTCAAGATTTTTGTCCCTCTCCTCCTTGGCTAGACTCCGGTATAGCGAGTTAACCAAATATTTTCTGCGACTAAGGGGAAATCGATCTTGGAAAATTGATTTTAAGTCGTAGTGTTTTTCATCATCAAGAACCATAATTGGGGCAATATTGCAAACATGGGTTTTGGCGCCCCGCGTTTCTACGGGCTCTTTTACTTGTTTTAAAAAAAGATCGGACCTCCGGTTTAACCATCTGGAGATACGTATCTTTTCAAAAAGACCAAGCATGAACATCCAACCACCCAAGGCCCCATTTTCCCCTACAGAAATTTGTGCAAAAAGCCCAACCTTCCTAAGCCTGCACCAATGAAAATGAAGCTCACTTGCAAGATCCAACACTCTTAAGTAAAGCTTTTAGGAGCCTGATATTGAGTTTACCTATACAATTAGTCATATGCAAGATGAAACCTCATGTCAAAGTGCATTTTTACAATTCGGAGTATACCGGGCCAAAGGGTCGGCTCAGTCATAAAAATTACCATCAAACTAAATCGTGAAAAAAGCCAAGGCAGGCAGTTGGATAGAAAGCAGATACCCCAGATATTCTTTATCCAAATCCCAGAAGTGGGAAGCGCTGTCCGGTGTAGCGCGGGCGGGCCGCGATCGGACGCCGTCCCGCGTAGGAGAGACCATAGAAAAGAGGCTTAGCCCAGATAAAGGCCCGAAGGCAGATAGCTGGTTAGAAAGCAGGAACCCCACATTTGCTTGGTCTAGATCCCAGACTTTTGGAGCGGCGCCGTCCGGTGTATCGTGGGGCGCCGTCCCGCGCAGAAGAAACCATGCTAAGTTGAATCAACCAAGATGATAGACCAAAGACAGGTGGCCAGGAAGTAAGTTGGAACTCCAGGTTTCCTTTACCTATATCCCAGAATTGAGGGGTGA
>JBNKOV010000836.1:0-2837 GCA_050294955.1 Holophagae bacterium | reverse complement strand
CGGAGGCGCGAGCCCGGGTCCTTGAACAATTCGAAGCGCGATATTTAACCGAGTTGCTGGCGCAAACGCGGGGCCGCATTAATGAAACTGCGGCCCGCGCGGGCATTGGCGTTCGTCAATTGCACAAGCTTATGAAGAAACTGGACTTGGACAAGAACATCTATAAATAGGCGTCCTGGTACTCGGGCTTCTGGTAGGTGTTGACGCCCGCTTCGGTGCAGAAACTCATGAGCGCCTTGTCGAAGGCGTTGCGCAGTTGGGTCAGCCGGCTTGGATCCACTGTCATGTCGGCTTCATTGAACCAGGGGTCGGTGAGGTAGAGGTCGCGGTTCAACTCAACCTGCACCCAGGGACAGGGTCTGTTGCCATAGGTCCGGGTAATGTACCCGCCTTTGAAGGGATGGTTAATGGTCACCTGATCCTTCTCCAGGTCAAAGGCCTGGCGAAAACTGTCGGCCATGATTTCCATCCACTCGGGCGAGCAGGACTGGCCGTCTGCGTTGCTGAGGCAGATCATGGGGCGTTCCTCTCCCGTATCGGGCGCGATTTCAGGGCCGATGGCCGCCATGGAATGGCAGTCGAGGGCGAGTTGAAAGTGGCCGCTGGTGAGGGTTTTCACGATCTTTCTGTGGAATGGCTCGTAGTAACGTTTTACCAATCGGTTCAGCATGTCGGTGTTAGGGAAACACCCGTCTTTATAGATCTGTACGCCATGGCAGGTATGGCTTTTGATAATGCCGTCCTGGCTTTTGGGGGGCACGTCGCCCCGGGCGCGGTTGAGATCAATCACGCATCTGGCCATATCGGCTGCGATAACCGGTATGCCTTCCAGATTGAAGATATCTCTGATAAAGGGGTCCATGTCTTCAAAGATCTGGCGCGAGTTCACAGCCAGTTGGTCTTTGACTTCGGATGGGATTTTTCGTCCACCATGAGGGATGGTGATGAGTAATGGTATGCCTTTCATTTGAAACCTCCAAAGTTAACAAAATGATGGATCTGGGATCTGCTTTGTTCTACCGACAAAGCATTTCAACCCCTTTTATCCTTTTTCCGCCTCCAGCCTCACCAGTTCATGGCTTTGGGTGTGTTTGGTTCAGGGGTCTTGAAATACGGGCAAGCTGCTGAGAGCTCTGGCCTTTCCTTTGGAGATTGGCGTATGATCTCTTCACTTCCCCCGCCTCCGTCACGGCCAAGCCTTAGCAAACCAGGCGCCATGATTGAGTTTTGATTTCTGGGCTATGAGTTTAAACGGATTAGAGCCTTTTTGAGATAGGGATTCTATGTCGGAGACGCGGGTCTCTTCCGGTTTCGGAACCGCGAGTTCTGTTTTTTCTTGTCACTTAAACGGGAAGGACCGGACTATGGGCTTCTTTTTCCATATTTTTTGGATTAGGTGGTTATTATGGGCATTGAAAAATGATACTCTGTCTCTACGAAGAGAGGTTGTGTGAGGTTGTTTATGTTCGGTTCTTTTCGTCCCCCCTTTGAGTTAAGTGATTTTGACGTAAAGGTTTTTCTGCGCCATGAAGGCACGTGGACCTATCGCCGATCTGGCGAGAAATCTCTTGAGCGCGTGGTGACGGGATACCCTCTTTTTCATGTACATCCCATTGAACCACTGCAATTGCCATCACCTGTCGCACGGGCCTTGTATATCAAATTCGAAGAGGCGCTCACTTTCCAGCCCAACTCTACAACGGTTCTCTATTTAACCTTTCCCCTCGAAGTTGGGGTTTTTCTGGATCACAAGGAGGCTCCCCAACTCTTGGACGTGCTCAGTTTGACGCCGCCTCGCATGACCCTTTACGGAGAAAGGCTTACTGGGCTCATTTGCCGATATCACAGCAGCGGGGTTTATTTCAGTCCGCCAGATGTGGAACCCATGAAATTTGGGATACTTAAGCTTGAGGTCCATAATTTAACCCACTGGGAAACCCTTTCACGGGTGGTCCTGCCCTCTCACGGCATGAAACTGTTTTTTAAGAATGGGCTGGCCTCCATGTCCGCGATTGTCAAGATTCAGGATCGGGAGCGGGCCTCTGTGGAGTGTCTGAACCGGTCTTTTGAAGAGGGTGCAGACGAGGCTATTGAATTGTATCCCTTGAAGCGATTGAGCGGCCAGTCGAGGAAACTGACAATGGAGGGGCTTCGCTAATGCTTGATCAGTACATTTTTGGCAAGGTGACGGTTCTTCAGTTCATGTATTTCATGCTCACCCTGATGTTGGCCTTCCTGGGAGCTCGGTTGCTGGTTGGGTATTTGAAAAGAAATCTGCGGGGCCGCATCGACGATGATCGTCTCGCCAATATTGTGAAGCTTGTCTACTATTCCGGGCTGGTGATCACCCTGCTTTTCGCATTGCCCATCCTTGGGGTTCAATTGTCGGGACTTGCCGTTGCTGGCGGCGTGGCCGGCGTGGTTATTGGTTTTGCCAGTCAGAATATTGTAAGCAACTTCATATCAGGGGTCTTTATCATGATGGAAAGGCCCATCCGCATTGGCGACGAGGTGAGCATTAGCGGGTCTGAGGGGTTTGTGGAAGAGATTCGCATCATGTCTACTTTAATCCGAACCTATGGGGGCGTTCGCATTCGCATTCCCAACATCGATGTGTTCACTGGAACGCTCATTAACTATGAGGCCTATATCCTGCGCAGAGTGGAATACATTATCCAAATTCGATATAGCGATCATGCCGATGTTGCGAAGCAAACTGTTCTCAATGTTTTGGAGCAGGAGCCCTATGTATTGGTGAGCCCGGAGCCCATGATCTTTGTGAGTAAGTTGGGCGATAACGGCGTGGATTTGTCTATCCGTTTCTGGACGCCTTCCCA
>JBNKOV010000835.1:0-2840 GCA_050294955.1 Holophagae bacterium | reverse complement strand
AAGTGGATGAGGAAGCCCTGCGAACCCATCTGGGCCAGCGACTGCCGGAGTACATGGTTCCCGATCTCTTTGTAACCCTGGAAACCTTCCCGCTCACGCCAAACGGCAAGATAGACCGCAAAGCCCTGCCTTCGCCGGTCCCTTCAAAAAGCCAACAGAGCTATGCGGCGCCCAGAAACCAGATCGAGGAAACCCTTGCGGGAATCTTCGCAGAAACCCTGCACTTGCAAGAGATAGGCATCTACGACCACTTCTTCCGCAGCGGCGGCAACTCCCTATCCGCCATTCGCGTGGTCTCAAGGATTCGGGACCTGTTGGGCGTCGAAATCTCTCTGCGCCTCATTTTCCAACGGCCCACCATCGCAGAACTGGCCGCCTCCCTGGGCACTGCGCCCCAAACGGCGTCTACACAGCATATTACCGCCCAGCCTCGGGACGGGCGAGGACTCCCGCTCTCCTCGGGACAACAACGGCTTTGGTTCATCCAGCAGATGGACCCCCAAAGCGTTCTCTACAATATCGCCATGGCCATGCGCCTGAACGGTCCTCTGGACACAGATCTGTTCGCCCGTTGCCTGCAACAGATCGCCAATCGGCATGAACAGCTCGCCACCAGCTTCATATCCGTGGGCGGCAAGCCCGTGCAAAAGCCAGGCGAGGCCGAAGCGCCCCAACTCATTCTGGAAAAAGCCAACTCAGAAGAAGACGCGCGCAAACTGCTTAAAGCCAATGCCGACAAGCCCTTTGACCTGGAAACGGGTCCCCTCATGCGAGTCCTTATCGTTGAGTTGGGCCGCGAGGATCATATCCTGCATCTCGTGATGCACCACATCATTGGCGACGGCTGGTCTCTCAATTTATTCGTTCGCGAGCTGCGCCTGTTGTACGCAGCCGAGGACGCCTCACTGCCGCAACTGCCCGTCCAATACGCGGATTACGCCCTGTGGCAGAGAAACCGCATGAAGGGCGCTTTCTATGACCAGGAACTGGCGTGGTGGCGAGAGGCCTTGCGCAACGCGCCGCCGGTGCTGGATCTGGTGGGCGACAAACCCAGACCCAAGATCATGGATGACGCCGGCGCCTTGCAATTATTGCAAATCCCTGCCACGCTTCAGCCCGCAATGGATCGCCTCCTCCAGCAGACGGACGCCACGCCCTTCATGCTGTTCCTGGCCGCCTACACGGCGCTGCTCGCCCGCTTTTCCGGTCAACACGATATTCTGGTTGGAACGCCTGTGGCCAACAGAGACCACATGGAGATTGAAAACCTGATCGGGTTCTTTGTGAACACCATCGTGCTGCGCACCAACCTGGAGGGCTCGCCTACATTCCGCGAATTATTGGAACGGGTTCGCGAGTCCACAATGGAAGCCTTCGATCATAGCGAGATGCCCTTCGAAAAACTAGTGGAGGCACTGCAACCCGAACGTTCCCTCGGCTATACGCCATTCTTCCAGACATTGTTCTCCTATGGCGAGTCGGTGGAATCGAATGCCAGCGTCTTGAGCATGACGCCGTTTGAGGTGGACCAGACCCTGGCCCATTTCGATCTTGCTCTGCTCATTCAACCCACGGAGACCGGTTACGAAGGCGGCATAACCTATCGAACCTCCCTATTCGAAGCGGAGACCATGGATCATATGGCCCGCGCCTGGGAAACCCTGCTTACGCAGCTACTTGCCAACCCGGACAGGCCCTTCGATCAGGTCGGCATTCTGGATTCTGCATCCAAACAACGCCAATTAACCGACTGGAACGACACGGCTCTACCTCTTGAAAACAAAGGCATTGCTCCGGAGATTTTGAGGGAGACAGCCCAGTCCCGCCCGGATCGCCCGGCTGTGGTCTGTTTCCGAGGCGAAACGCCAAGAACCATGACCTTTGCAACCCTGAACGCCAGGGCCGAGCACCTGGCCCATTGGCTGGCCGACAAAGGCATTGGCCCGGAAGTTCGCGTAGGCCTCTGCATGAACCGCTCGCCCGAGTACATCCTGGCCGCAACAGCTATTCACCGTGCTGGCGGCGCCTATGTTCCCATGGATCCGGCCTACCCCCAGGAACGGATCGATCAAATGATCGAAGACGCAGAAGTGGCGTTGTTGTTGGTAGACAGGGAAAACGCCGAGTGGCCCGTAGCGGACCAACTTCCTGTTGCGGTCCTGGAGGCCGAGCGGGTGACCGCAGGAGACGCACAGTTGGATTGGCGCGTGCTGGATCAAGTCCAACCCGAGCCGCTTCCCAATCGCGCATCCCACGTAAACACCGCCTATGTCATCTACACGTCCGGTTCTACCGGCAAGCCGAAAGGGGTGATGATTCAACACGCCGCCCTCGCCAATTACATCAACTGGATGTGGAAGCGCTACATGCCCGAACCGGGTCGCAGCACCGTGGTCGCTGGCCCGGCCTTCGACGCCACCATCATGGAAATATGGCCACCCATTACTCGGGGCTCAACCCTGTACATCCCTCATGACGACGTGCGTTTAGACTCGGTGAAACTGCTGCGTTTCTACGAAGAACACCAGATCACCTTCGCCTTCTGTCCGCCAGCTCTGGCGGAACCCATGATGCCCCACTGGCGCCAACCATTGCCCAACCTGGATCTGATTGTAGGCGGCGATCGCCTGAACAAACGACCCCCGCTCTCCTTCAAGGGCCGTTACCACAACACCTACGGACCCACCGAGGGAACCGTGTTGTCTGTCATCGGCCAGGTCGATCCAAAGGGAACGGGGGCGCCCGATCTCGGCGGAGCAGCGCCCAACGCCCGGGTCTACATTGTAGACCGCTACTTGAACCCGGCGCCCGTTGGCGCGCCGGGCGAATTGGTTCAGAGC
>JBNKOV010000834.1:0-2842 GCA_050294955.1 Holophagae bacterium | reverse complement strand
GTCTCCAGGGTGACGACGTCTAAACTTCTGTCTCGCCAGTCGCTTGCGGTGGCCTCTTCGGCCAGCATGATGCTCATGCCCGCGTCTTCGGCGATCATGGACAAGCGGTCCATGGGGTGGGTTGGGTCCATGGGCACGTAGGCCGCGCCCGACTTGAGCACGCCCAGCAGGGCCGCAACCATTTTATGGGACCGGTTCAGGCATACGCCCACCAATCGATCCGGGGTCGCGCCCCTGGCCGCCAGGTAATGGGCGATGCGGTTGGCCTGTCTGTCCAAGTCTCTGTAAGTCCAGGCGATGTCATCAAAGACCACGGCCAGTCTGTCCGGGGCGCGCCTGACCTGGGCTTCCACCATGTGGTGCAACGCGGCGTCTCTGGGATAGTCGAAGGCGGTGTCGTTCCATTCCCCGGTCAGCAGGGTTTGGGTCTCGGCTTCGTCCATGAGCGGCAGTTCGCCAAGGGGCTGATCCGCTCGGGTTACCAGGCCTTGCAGCAGGGTGTGGAAATGCTGGGTAAACCGCTCCACAGTCTGACGTTCGAACAGGTCGGTATTGTACTCGAACAGGGTTATCCAGCTCGGGCCATTGGGGATTACGGTAAGGGTCATGTCGAACTGGGAAGCGCCGCCGTGCATGGGGATGCGCTCCAGCTCCAATTCACTGAAACCGCTCTCCCGCGCTACGGCGCTCTGATAGGTGAAAGACAACTGAATGAGCGGGTTGCGGGTGAGATCCCGCTCCGGTTGCAGTTCTTCAACCAGTCGGTCCAGGGTGAGGGCCTGGTGTTCGAAGGAATGCAGCACGGTGTGGCGCTCCTCCTTCAACAGGTTCTTGAAGCTGGAAGCCCCGCCGCCAGCTCTGGCGATGGGCGCTCTAAGCACCAGGGTGTTCACGAAGAACCCGATCAGGCCTTCCAATTCTTCTCGGGTCCGGTTGGCCACCGGGGTTCCCAACAGGAAGTCGTCTACGCCGGTATAGCGATGGATGAGGCATTGGTAGGCGGCCAGGAACAGCATGAACGGCGTGGTCTCGGTCTCGGCGCACAGATCTTGAATGGGCTGATACAGCGATTCGGAGACATGGGCCATGCAGGCGTCGCCCTGGTAGCGGGGTTTGGCCGGGCGGGGTCTGTCCGGCGGCAATTCCAGGACCAGGGGCGCGCCGGAAAGCTCCTCTCTCCAGAAGGCCATGTCCCGCTCCAACCCGGGTCCGGTCAACCATTTCTGGTGCCAGGCCGCGAAGTCGGGATACTGAATGGGCAAAGGCTTAAGCTGGGGCTCTTCGCCATGCAACAGCTTGCTGTAGCAGGTGGTCAGCTCCTCGAAGAAGACGCCCACAGACCAGCCGTCCGTGATGATGTGGTGTTTGTGAACCAGCATGATATGCCGTTCTTTTTCAATGGTGTAGACGAAGAAACGACAGAGTGGTTCGCCCGCGAGATCGAAGGGTTTGCGCATCTGGGCGTGAACGGCCTCCATGGCAAGGGTCTCGTTTTCCACCTGAGCGGCCTGGATGGCGTAAGCGTCCAGGGGGAACCGATCCAGCACGAGCACGGGTTGCCCGTCCTTTTCGGGGAAGCTGGAACGCAGGGCCTCGTGGCGTTCAACCACCATGCGATAGGCCTTTTGCAAGGCGTCCAAGTTCAGCGGCCCGTTGACGGTGAAGGGCAGGTTAATGCTGTAAGCAAGGGAGTTGGGTTCAATGCGCTGTAGGAACCACATGCGTTGTTGCGCGGGCGATACGGCCATGAACTCGGTGCGTTCGACCGGTACCGGTCCGGCATCGTCCAGGTCTGAAGCCTCCTGGCTGTCCAGCCATTGGGCCAGTTCAGCTACGGTGGGTTTCTCGAAGACGAGGCGCAAGGGCAAGATGTGACCCAGTTCCTTGCGAACGCGGGAAAGCACGCGGGTGGCCAGCAGGGAGTGCCCGCCCAGGTCGAAGAAATTATCGTGAACGCCCACGCGCTCAACGCCCAGGGACACCTGCCAGACCATGGCCAGCACGGTTTCGGTTGGGGTTCGAGGCGCTTCATAGGCGCGGGCTGAAAGGGGCTCGACGCCTTCCATGGCGGCCAGGGCTCGGCGGTCCACCTTCTTGTTGGGGTTCAATGGCCAGGCGTCCAACCACAGGAACGCGAGAGGAACCATGTAATCGGGCAGGTCGTTCTTCAGCCAGGCCCGCAGTTGATCGTTGGTGGGCCGTTTCTCCGGCGTGTCTGCGTCCGGTTCGTGAACCAGATAGGCCGCCAGGAACTTGCCCGCTTCTTTGCGGTCATGAGCCAGAACCACGGCCTCACGCACCACGGGGTGACGGGCAAGCACTGCTTCAATTTCACCGGGCTCTACGCGGAACCCTCTTATTTTCAACTGGAAGTCCGCACGGCCCAGGAAGCAGACATTGCCGTCGGGCATGTAGGCGCCCAGGTCGCCGGTCTTGTAGACCAGATCGCCTGGTTCATCGGAGAAGGGGTTTTGTAGGAAGCGTTGCGAGGTCATTTCCACATCGCCGAGATAACCCGCGGCCAGGTTGGGGCTTCGCAGATAAACTTCGCCTCGTTCGCCCACCCCGGCCAACTGGCCGTAGGCGTTGAGCACCAGGAGTTGCACGTCGTCGGTCCCTCGTCCCAGAGGAAGCACCTGTTGCAGACCTTCCTCGGTGAGATCGCGGCCCATTGGGTCTTTGCCGGTTTCGGTGATCTGATAGAAACCGCATGCCCGCTGGGTTTCGGTAGACCCGTAGTAGTTGACGCAGGCCACTTGGGGCGCAATGGCTCGCAGGCGCACGAGGTCTCTACGGGTGAGCGCTTCACCCACGAAGAAGGCCCGGCGCAGGCTTGGCATGT
>JBNKOV010000833.1:0-2845 GCA_050294955.1 Holophagae bacterium | reverse complement strand
TGTTCCGATGGCTTTTATGTATTTGCCTTCAATTATTACCACGCTGTTTTGGATGGGAGGGCCGCCGTAGCCATCGATTAATACGCCGCCAACCAGAGCCTTCAGATCGCTCCCGTAACCGGCGGTTGAAAGCAGTGAGATTCCAAAAAATATAAGATGCAGCATGTGTTTTATCATGGCCTCCAATAGGGTCCGCGCGGTTTAATTTTTAAAAAAAGGAAAGGGACCCGGTGGGTCCCAGGATGTCTAGCAATCTCTCATGGTGTCGAAGGTGCAGGGATTTTCGTTTAAGGTCTCGCCTGGGGCGATTACCACGCCTCCGGGCGCTGCCGCCAAACGGCCTCCCTGGCTTTGGTTGCTGTCGATGCGAGTTACAAAGCTTTGGATTTCAATGCTGTCGAGATTTAATTTCTTAGTCAAAATATTCCTCCGGCGGTGTTGTAAAGCCCCTTCTCGGGCCGGTTTCGGGTTGATGGATTTAAGGCCTCAAAATCGGAAGCGTTGGCTCGACCGATATGGGGCCGTATGAATTAAGATACATTCTTGCTGACAGGGCCTGTCTTGGCGTTGTGTCTAAATGTTATTGGCTTGGAAAACAGCCGGATGCCGTTTTCTCCGCCTTTCTCCCTTTCGGGAAGACAGGCTAGCCTGCAAGCTTACAACTAAATTATCTTGTTAAGATTCTCTTGTCAAGAGCAAGAATGGGGCCTTTTTGCATTGGCTTTTTTAGCCTGCTTCCCCATTGTGCCCTGAAAGAACCAGCAAAATAAATCCTTCGGGTTATAATAGGTTGGCTTCTTTTTGAAGCTACCCTTCTCATTTGGTCAAGGAGGCGCTCTACGGCTTGTTTACCCTAAGTGCAGGGGGCGCGTTGTATTGGAAGCCTGATTTTGGGAGAGTTTGATAAATGGTTTGCCCTGTAGATCCTGAGGCTCCTGCGAAACTGCCCATGCGTGGGGGGTGTTTGGAGGTCCGGTTTGAGAGTTTGGAAGACCTGCAAAAGCAAAAGGATGAATACATTTGCAACCACAGCCTTTTCGTGTCTTCGCAGAGCGAGGCTCCCGCATTTTGCGAATTTACACTTACCATGATTCTTCCCAATGGCGTGGCATGTGATCCCGTTCCAGCTCGCCTTGTCCAACTGGCGCCAGGAATGGGGTTGTTTCTTCAATTTATTTCTGTACCTGGCTCGCTGGAGTCAGCCATTGACCATTGCCTTGAGAACCCGTCTGAAACTAAGGAGAAAGAGGCTTTTGCCTTTGATCAGATACCGGACCTTCCTCCCGAGCTACCCGATGAACTGCCCGTCGATCTTCCCGATGAGTTGCCTCCTGAGCTGCCAGATGAAGTCCACCAGGATGAGGAGCCGGAACCTTCGCCCGGAAGGCCCGTAGATCGCATGTCGCTCCATGAAAAACTGCGTCGCATGAATCCCAACGAACGATCTCGTTTGGCGGGTCGCGCCAATAAAATAACCCGCTCGCTTCTCATCCGCGATATCGAGCCGCAGGTTATCATGTTCCTTTTGAAAAACCCTCGCATTACCCGAGCTGAGGTGGTTGAAATTTCCAAAAGCCCCCGCATCGGGTATCAAGCTGTAAAGATTATTCTTGGAAACAAAACCTGGTCTCAGAGCGAGGAGATTCGCTACAATTTGGTACAAAACCCCAAAACGCCTCTCCCCGATGCTCTGAAACTGATCCCGGGCCTTAATATGAAGCATCTAAGGGAACTCGCCAAAAACCACAATTTGAAACAGCGCATCAAACAATCCGCGCTTCGTCTGGTTTTGGAGCGCGGCAGCATGTGATCAGCGTTGCGTTTTCCCGCCCAGTTTAATGCCGAAGTTCAATAAATGGAAGTTGATGCCAGGATTGGGACTTCCAATTCCTGCATTGGATAAATGCTGAAACTGGTAAGCTACCCTCATGTTGTGGCTCTCCCCAAATTGAACCCCCAGTCCTATATGATCGCCAAACTGGAAGTTGGTTGAAAAGTCCTTTGTTGTAAAGTGTTTATCTGTCAGATAATGGAAGCCTATTCCCGCATCCATAAATGGCCGAAAACCTCCATACGATCTTTTGGAAAAAAACGTAAATGTTGGCGTGAGCCCCAGATCCCGTATTCGAGTGGTGTCTCCATTCTCGTCCTTCTCCCCGTCAAAAAGCGAGTAGTTTGCAGCAAGGGATAGTTCTAGATCGAAATGCTTCTTGGACCTTGTTAAGATCTCCCAGTGGGCCATGAACCGGAAATTGTCCGTTCTCTCGCCGTAACCGCCCACCAATTCAAGGCGCTCAATCCCGGTAGCGTCCTCCAATCCGGTAATGAGAGACTGATTGCCGTTTGGCTGAAGCGGGAACTGGCCCAGCAGGTTTAAGGTTATGAGGAACAGTGGAATTAATAAATAACGCGTCATTGGAACACCTCTCCTGGCTCGACCGGTCAGTCCAGGGTGTTGGCGCACCCGTGCCATTCGCTTCAAAGGAAACGTCGGTATCGGTCGAAACCTTCAGGCTTTATTCATTCGCCTGATTTGCATTTTCAGAAATAAATCACCCAACCCTTTTGTTTGGTGAACAAAAGGGCGTTGCGATTTGAACCGCTTTTGCCTAGACTGAGCGGTCTAAAAAGTATACAGTGGCGTCCCCGTTTTTGTTTCATCTTTTTAAAAAGTTCGGACCCAACCCTTGGGGGGATTGCAATCAGCATCTGCATCCGGGATAATGAACAGCCTGGCGAGGCCGATGTTTGGTAGATGAAGTTGGAGAGAGAGCCATGGGATTCCGGGTAATTTTGCATATATTGTTGGCGACGGCCATCATTATACCCGCTCACGGGGCTTTCA
>JBNKOV010000832.1:0-2848 GCA_050294955.1 Holophagae bacterium | reverse complement strand
ATGAATGTGTGACACGCCATCGCATACTTGGATCATGACCTTTAATCGTTGGCGATAGGAAAGACGCTCATAATCGGAAAGGGAACCCTTCGCGAGATATTCAAGCAACATATAGAACCGGTTGTTGATGGCGCCATACTTGAAAAACTTCACAATATTGGGGTGATTCAGACTGCCGACAACCTTGGCTTCCCGCTCCAACCGCTCTCTCATGGAACGGTCGCTGCTATATTTAGCATGCAAAACCTTCAGCGCAGCATTCTGCTTATTTTCTAATCGAGTAGCAAGAAACACCTCGGACGATCCGCCCTCTCCAATCTTATCGCCAATTTTGTAGCCGGGAATATCGAACAAGATCACTCCTCTTTTAATGTAATGGGCACATATCTGGGTTTGTCCCTTAATTGCACAAGAACCCAGACCCTTCGGCCCAACATTTCATTAACAGGACCCACAATTGTTGCTAAAGCATATTCTCCGTCTACGCCCCTGGCCACATCCATAATACGAAGCGGCGCAGCAGGCAAACCGAAACATACTCCCACAAACTTAACCTGATTTGGCTTGATATTCAATGATTTCAACACAGAAGTTCGATATCGAATAAGAAGCTTTTTGGAAATGCTGTCCATGGGCTGGATTCTCAACCTCATTGGGAGATCTAAAGCCATGTTGATGCCGCGAAACACCCGCGCCTTGGGACTCACATCCAACGTGTTAATCCCAAAAAGCGGGAATCGCAGGGATTGTTTTTTTACTTTCGGCTTTTTCACTGGCTCAGTGATACTTTTTACAGCAGGATAATTCAGCTCTAACTCAGGACCGTGAACAACCGTTTCGTTGGCCTCCCAACAGGTGACCGAGTGGGCCGTTGTCTCCAGAGATTCCATGAGCTCTGCGTGATGACAGGAAATGTTCTCCAACGAACCCTCAACAACAGCAAAGGGGAAATCCACCTCAAGGCCACGTACAGAAGTTGTGGGAGCCGCCACGGTTCGAATTTTAAAATCGACCTGATCCTTCCAGGTTCTCACCCTGGACTGGATATGAGGTTTGACCGCAATGACCTTGGGATAACTGAACTCCCTTTGGATACGGGCAAACAAGCTCCTTAATTTTGCATTGAATCCGGTCTTTTTTACGCTCATTCTTTATCCAAACAAAGTGATTTAAGCGCAGACTCCAAGCGCTCCAGAGGCTCTACCAGATCCATGTGCTTGGAAAGGTAGATGAGGTCTTTGATGATATGCTCTTGTTGATCCACAGGCATGTTGCCAAAAATAACACGCATGGGATGGGGATCATTCCAACCTTGCAGAAGACATTCGTTTTCTTTGGATCGATTCACAGCGCCCTTTTCACCCAAAGCCGCAAACTGGGTGCGTTGTACAGATATGAGCGTGAGTTTATTGGCTTCTTCAATTTCGTAGAGCTGGTGTTGGGAGACAATATAGAATGAGGGCTGGTTCACGATCTCTTTAGAAATCGCGCCAATAATCACATGGTTTCTTATGTATTGCTCCAGCACGGAACCATAGATAATCCGTTGTACCTTCGTGGGATTTACAGAATCGGTGTACTTGAAATCAATGGGGATGCCGTGATCGTTGGTGATCATAACGCCGCCCAGATAGGCCCCATTTTCAAACAATGTAATAAGGTAACCTGGCGTTGGGTTGCTCATGCTTGGACTCCCTCCGAAAATTAAAAGCGTAAGTCGCTCTTTTCATGAGACATCTTTTTTTCGTCTGAGTCAAGCCCCAATATGCGAATTTGAGGTTTTACATCCAAAAAATTGCACAAAACAGGGGATTTCAAAGAATCCACCTAAATCAGGATAGCCGAAATAACTGCAAAGAGAATCTTGGATCTAGAAATTTTCCCAGAGGTTGGTCATGATGGCGCCCCATTCCCAAAATGCTCCAAATTAACGGTTCGTAACCGACATGAGCCTCAACTCCTGATCCGCCCAATGGTAAACCAGTCTTTCTCCCTTATGCTTGGCAAGGGTTAAGACATCCTCTTCATAAAATCGCCCATCCGCTGTTTGGACCAGGGCCTTTATATCATAGTTGTCTTTAAGACTCTCACCGTTGGTCTCAGCGCCTTTATTCCAAAAGTAGCCGATTTCACCATCCACACTTAAGGGCTCCCCAACCAGCAAAATGTAGGGACGTTTGCGTGAAAGATGTTTAAACCGTTTGGCGTCTCGTTTTACGGGCGTTTTCGCCGACCTTAGGGTTTGATTTTTTTTAAAAGTGCTACTGTCTATCAAGTCGATCTGTCCGGTTTGGGGGCAAAGGAATAGGAGTTCTAAACCGTTGGTGTGCCAATAAGGAAATTGATACTCTTCAGGCGCTTCCTTTTGAAACACCATTTGAGATGTCTTGTTTTTCAAATCCAAAATTGCAAGATAAAGGGACTTGTCTTCCCAAGACTGAAAAGTTACCCAAGCCTTGCCATCCATCCTTGGGCTGACCTTTACCACTCTATAGCCATCTTCCCAACCATCAAATTCGGCTAAGGGCTCACTCTTTAGAAATAAACCGTTCTCGTCCAGAAAAGTGACCTTCGGTGTTCCAATATTATTTATCAAGCAAAAACCCTTCTCATAGGTCATTAAGGTACCCATTGAACTCACTCTGCCATCAGATTCCAGAATGCGGGCCTGCTTTTTTTCGAAGTCGAACAAAACTAATTGAAAGAGGTTTTTACTTGAAACTGCCAATAAAGCCTTATTATCTTGATACGCGGCGCCTAGAAACTTTTGGAAATAAATCTCATCTAGATTCACCCATTCCGCTTGCTCGCCCACCAATGTAATCCAAAGTATTACAGACAAAAACAA
>JBNKOV010000831.1:0-2859 GCA_050294955.1 Holophagae bacterium | reverse complement strand
GTCGTAAATGGGTTCTTCGATCTCATTGGTCCCTGGCCGTTTTTTCTCCGGCAGGTTGAGGCAGGAGAAGATTTCCCGGACCTTGTCCAGGGCCTCTCTGTCGTTCCTGGCGTAATGGTCTGCAACGCCGGATTCGCGACAATGGACATCGGCGCCGCCCAGGTCTTCGGAGGTGACAATCTCGCCGGTAGCCGCCTTCACCAGCGGCGGGCCTCCTAGGAAAATGGTGCCTGTGCCTTTAACAATCACGGTCTCGTCTGACATGGCGGGCACATAGGCGCCGCCTGCGGTGCAGGAACCCATGACGGCGGAAATCTGGGGAATGCCTTTGGCTGACATGCGGGCCTGATTATAAAAGATATGGCCGAAATGGTCTCTGTCGGGGAATACCTCGTCCTGCATGGGCAGGAACGCGCCGCCCGAGTCTACAAGGTAAAGACAGGGGAGATGGTTCTCTTCAGCAATCTTCTGGGCTCTAAGATGCTTTTTAACCGTAATGGGAAGGTAGGTGCCGCCCTTCACCGTGGCGTCGTTGGCGATGATCAGGGTTTCGTATCCCGAAATTCTGCCAATGCCGGTGATCATGCCGCCTGCGGGCAGGTCGAAATCGTACAGGCCTTTTCCGGCCAGGGCCGATAGCTCCAAAAAGGGGCTGCCCGGGTCGATGACGTAATCGATTCGCTCGCGGGCGGTCATTTTATTTCGTTTCCGGTGAAGCGCCACGGCGCGATCACCGCCTCCTTGCTTCACTTCGGCCAGGGCTTCCTGAAGACCCTCTACTAATCCCTGCATATTCTGCAAATTGGCGCGATACGCCTCGGAGGCTGTGCTCACCTTGGACTGGAACGCGGACATGGGCAAATCCTCCCAATGTTAATTAACCTGACTCAATCCGGCGAGCTTCGGAAATACCCTGAGGCGTTATGTAAAACCCGTTGCGCATTTTCCTCCCGATTGGGAGACAACCCCGGGTTCTTTCGTCGTACAAGACAGAGCAATCATCCGCTTCCAACCATTGATGGCAGGTTTAAAGCGCCTTCATCATACCCTGATCGCCCATTAGCTGCAAGACCACAGCCCATATTTTTACGCAGTCTCCATGGGGCGCTTCCAAGCGTAACTGTCTGATCTGTTGTTCTTTGAATAACTAATGCGTCCCTATTTCACCGAGGAGACAGACCCCGCTAAAAGGGGATGGGCCGGGCGGAAAGGACGCTTTTTGGCGGCGTTTGAGTTATCATGAGTTTGTGTTCGCCGTTTTACACTGCGCACACGGGACCGTAACGTAGGAATTGCCTTAAATTGGCCGAAAAAGGGGCGCTCCGGCGTGAATCTTTGAGTGTTCGCCATCGTCAACCACTGTAAGATGAGAGGTTTCGGAAACGGCGTTCTTGTCAATTATCCAGTGGTGGCGCGGATCGAGGCGATGAACAATTAGAAAGCGCCGGCCTGTAAGATCTGAGAAAGTTCAAAATATCGCTAGCAGAAAACTCACAGAGTGAAAACAAATATTTGTTAAAAATATCCTTGGCAAATGAGGAAATTAAAGTTATAGTATTAGCAACGGTTGCCTTTCGCAATTACCATCTGACGCAATAAGTGAGGAAAAGCGTGAGATTTAAATTCTTTCCAGGTTCAGAACTGAGCCCCCCTAATCTGTTGGGCGGAATTATCGATCTCGATCGTCCCCAACATCTGATCGCCAATCTTTTCGTAGGTGAAGACCAGCAGGTCCGGATCCGTCCGGTTAACGAATTGCCCGAAGGGCAACTTCGTGAGTTGGAAAACTTCGCATACGCCATCCCCTTCGACCAGTACAAACGCGTGCCAATGGACGATATCATGCACTACACGTCCAGGCGCCGCGCAATGTGCTAACCCACTCCCCTTTAGACAACCCAAACGTTTGAGCCGCAGTATTTTGCTGTGTTCGCCGTCCTGTGCGTGCGATGAAGCTCTGAGCCATCTAAAAGATGGTTTGCGCTATAAGTGCGTCCGCCTCTCCTGGTTCACGGGATGAGGCGATCTGTTTTGGGTTTAATGGTTCCAACTGAAAAAGGCGGGCTTGTTTAGAGCGCCGCCTTTTTGTTCTTTTTGGGTTCTGTTCTTATGGCTACGGTCTTGTGGACCTGGGGCTTTTGGGAACGGGCCTCAGACTGGCGTCCCCTGCCTTTTCTAATGGGAGATGAGGCGGGTTGCGCCTCATCCCAGCTCATTAAAGATCTCTAGTTCTTGATGACCGAAAGGTAGGGGATCTGGTGTTTTTCCAGGTTCTGGTTGAATGCTGGGGTTGTCTGGGTGAAAAAGGCGTCGCATTGGCCGACGGCGTCTTTAACGTCTTTTTCAAGATCCTTGAAGTAGATGGCTTGAGCTGCGTTGGGCGCGCTGAATGCGCCGTTTACATTTCGGGCAAGCTCATCGATTCTGCCCACCAATCTGGGACCCTGGCTCCAGTAGGTTTTGCCTTCTGGTCTGCTAAGCTGATCCATGAGTTCCGTGAGCTGTTTTTCGAAGTCCTTCCACTCTGTTTTCAGGTCTTCGGCCATCTCCTTCTTCATGGTTTTCAAGGCGGCCTTTCGTTGGCCGAGTTGTTCCTTGATCAGGTCCAGATTGCGCAAGGCGTCGTTTACCCGAGATTTCATGTCGGTGAGGTTTGTCACCATATCGTACTGGGCTTTCAGGTCTTGGTCGGATACGGAAACCGTGGGGTCTATTTTAACTTCAACGGTTTGATCGAAGGTCTGGCCGTCCAGGATGTAATCCGTCAGGCCTTCCTCCAGCATGTCCACCAGGTACTGGGTGGAGCCGCCGCGCACGAAGCGGGCCTTGATGTTGCGCTCGCGCATCATGTCGCGCAGG
>JBNKOV010000830.1:0-2859 GCA_050294955.1 Holophagae bacterium | reverse complement strand
CGCATTCAGAAACGTAGCGGGCTGCTTCACGCTTCATTCTTGTCCACCAAAACTGCTGCCTCAAGTCATGGTACATCTTGGTTCTCCCAGGATGAATGGAATACCTCGATGTATAGGCTTCATCCAAAATCTTCTTTTTCAAAGCCTCTTTCCTAGGCACTACCAGTCTCTCCTTGAACCACAAGGTTCCTTCTACATTCTTATGGAAATAAGCAACCTTCAGGTCACCTTCTTTCATTCTTCTCTTAATATGATCCATGCCTTCATCATTCTTCTGAGCAGCTATGATCTCATCCCTCAAGGTTGGCGTGTGGGTGATGTTGAACAGTGATAGGTTGGGTAACACTCGGGTGCTAGACTCTTCTCCAGTCAAGCGTACAGCTGGCAAGTAGTTGCAGTGAGCCTTGTGACTCAACACGTCTGCAACCACATTTGCCTTTCCCGGGTGATAATGCACTTCCAACTCATAGTCCTTGATCAATTCTAGCCATCTTCTTTGCCTCATATTCAGATCTGGTTGGGTAAAGATATACTTCAAACTTTTGTGGTCCGTATAGATGTGAACCACATTCCCAAGCAGATAATGTCGCCACATCCTCAATGCCATTACCACGGCTGCCAACTCAAGATCATGAGTAGGATAGTTCTCTTCGTGGCATCTCAATTGGCACAAGGAGTAGGAAATCACTCGTCCCTCCTACATTATGACGCATTCCAAATTATTGCCAGAAGCATCGCAATAGATGTCGAAAGGTTTAGCGATGTCAGGTTGCGCTAGCACTAGCGATGTTATTAACAACTTCTTCAAATTCAGAAAAGCTTCATCACAATCTTTGCTCCAGACATACTTGGTTCCCTTCTTCGAGAGCTCAGAGATCGGCTTTGAGATCTTGGAGAAGTTCAGAATGAACCTTCAATAATAGCCAGAAGCCATCCAAACCAAGAAATCGCACGAAATTCAAACATTCCAGGAGCTAGAAAGCGTTTACACTTCAATTTACGATGTAGTCCTATCTGGTACAGAAATTGCTCAATTCTTTAATATATGGGGATTCTATCACAGAGGGAGGTTGGGATCATGCAAAAAGAAAGGAATGAAAAGAGCATTGAGCCCGTCGCCGGGTGTGTAAAGAAATTGCTGGTTTGCCTTGACGGTTCCAAATACGCAGAGGCGGGATTGGACTACGCATTGTCTGTATCCAAGGCGCTTCATGGAGAGATCCAGTTATTTCACATTCACGAGAGCGTGGCAAATTGTAAAAACCCAATGCCCGTAGACACTCTGGGAACCGAAATATCCAAAGCAAGCGCAAGGCAATACCTTGAGAACACCGTAGCAAAATTGAGAGAACAGGGGATTACGGCCACGACCCGAACTGCTCAAGGGGAAGTTGCAGAACAGATCTTAAGGGCGGCCCAGGAAGAGGATGCCGTGCTTTTGGTCATGTCCAGCCACGGAGAAACCAGTGAAATGAAATGGCGCATGGGCAGCACTACGCAGAAGGTGGTAAGCAGATTGTCCTCTTCTGTGCTTGTTGTCCGACCTGACACTGTGGAGGAGCAGCCAAAAGCCCTACGTAGGATTATGCTTCCACTGGATGCATCTGTCCGAGCCGAATGCGCTCTACCCATGGCCCTCGGCCTCGCCAAAGCCAACAAAGCAGAACTCATGTTGGTTCACCTGGTTCCGGAGCCTCATATGTCCATCCCCTTGCCCACCAGCCGTGAAGATCGAGAGTTGAGCCGCAAGTTATTGGACCGCAACCTGTTTCTGGCAGACACCTATCTGCGGGGCATCCAGCAAAAGCAATCCTCTCACCAGGATGTCAGTATTACCCGTCATATTGCGCCTACCAACGATGTTGGTCAGGAAATCATTGACCTGGCGGATCGAGAACAGGTAGACCTGATCATTATGTCGGCCCATGGACGAACCGGGAATTTGGCGCTGCCCCATGGTTCGCTCCCACATCACCTGCTTTCTTATTGCGCCAGACCTATCCTGATTCTACAGGATCTCCGCCACAGAGGAGACTCTGGAGCATCCCACACGAACGAGGAATCGCCTCACAGACTGCCCCACGTTCGCTTGACCTGATTCACCTTCGCAGAAACGCCCACAAGGGAGAGAAAATGACCGTGATGCCGAGCATTGAGGAACTTGCGCACACTTTGGCGCTTGAACATGAGGCTACAAGGAAGCAGGACAAAAAACCAGGTCTTCTGATTGCAGCGGACAAGATAGAAACCTACCTCACGCGAGTGCATCGTTTTTTCATAAATGCAGAGAGCCAGGACGCTCAACAACAGAAATGCGCTGAGTGGTTTCTGGACAATTATTACATTATCCAAAAAGCGGCGAGACAACTCATTTTAGACATGCCCCCAGCTTTCTACAAATCGTTGCCCATACTTAAAGGCACAGAACACAAGGGCTGGCCCCGAATCTACATCCTCGCCTGGAAACTGCTTTCCTTGGAGAAAGCAAACCTGGAGATAGAGTGGGTTGGCGCTTTCATCCGCAGTTATGAAAAAACTCGGAGCCTGACTACCGGTGAAATCTGGGCGCTCCCCGCCATGCTTCGCCTGGCTGTTCTTCAAAAACTGGTCATCACCCTTCGAGATGTGACCCGGCTGAACCCGGTCCACAAACACCTTGTGGAGCCAACGCCGTTTCCCCTTCCCCAGGAACCCGTATCCGCCATATCCCAGACCATTCGCAATTTCATGGTCATTTCCGCAACCCGTTGGAAGGACTTCTTTCAGAAGGTAAGCACGGTGCATCATATCCTCGGTCAGGACCCGCTGGGCGCTTATAGCCATATGGACTTTGAGACATCGGATCGTTATCGCAGGGAA
>JBNKOV010000829.1:0-2859 GCA_050294955.1 Holophagae bacterium | reverse complement strand
GAGGTATATGAGTTATTTTTTCTGAGGCTTTTTCAACAAAGGGTTCCAACCAGACCTCATCATTGGTGTCGCCGCCGTAAAAAGCGGCTTGATCTGCATCTGTCAATCTGGCAAATACCCAAGGAATTCCGCAATTGTTGGCCTGGGTTTTAAGGACTTCAAACCATGCCTCAGGACTGGTGACCGAATCCGAACTTAGAGCCGTTTGCAGGCGATTTAGAATGCTGGAGAGATACACTTCGGTATTCTCAATTGCAGCATTAAAAAGTATTGAGGCTATTCCATCTAAAAAGAGCTCCTCCCGGGCAAGAGTAGGTTGACGGCTCTCATCTACTTCTTTGGCGCCTAGTACAAGCATTCCAAGTGTCAGATCATTTGTTTTATCTGGGGACTCAAGTTTTTGTTTGTGATAAAAGATGTCTGAGGAATAAGAATGATTCACTTCTTTATGAAATTCGTTCATTTCCTCTTCGCCACTTCCAGAGATAAGCTTGGCATGTTTTTGACGGGAGTGTCCTATCATGAACCTCTGAAAGCCCGAGCCGACCACAATGCAGGCGGATAGAGATCCTAAGATATCTTTTATTTGATCGGCAGCTTGTTCCATAAAAATTTGAGTTGGGAGTCCTTGCTTGCTCAATTGGTTCAGTTTCTTACTTAGCTTTGATTGGGCAATAATTTGACGACGGGCATGAACAGCAGGGGCAATGTATCGCGCCATTTGTTGAATGTTCCGTATAGATGTTCTGGGGAATGCATTGGCCCGAGTAGATTCTAGGGTCAACATCCCAATAACGCCTCCATGGTAAAATACAGGTGCTGAAACAAAAGAAACTAAGCCGGGAACTAGCTGACGATACAGAGTGTTCATTTCTTTATCTTTTTCCCTATTCTGGCTGCTTTTGAGTATTCCATTCTCAAAAACCTCCTTCGTTACGCTCCTCATTTCTGGAAAAGGAAGATTTTGCGGACTAGTTGGCTTGTCGGAAAGCTCGAATCCCACTGGCCATTTTCTTCTGATTTCCTCCCTTTTTAAATGACCTTCTTTTATTAGCCTTTTGAGGAAGCTTTCCTGAAACCACCCCCACCAGGAAACCTTTTTGTTTTTCTGGCCTGGCATTCTAATTTGAAGCGAGACATATTCGGCTCCCATGGTCTGTCCAAATGCGGCCAAAAGTCCGCCCTTGCAGTGGGGATCAAAGTATTCGGTTGTTCCCCTGGTCACGTCTTTCAAGATATCCATATGGGGTGAGAGTACGACCATAAATCGAATTAGCAGTTTTAAGGCGGCCACAAACACGCCAATTTTAAAGACAAACGTTATGGCAAAAAACATGTTGTCCATGGAAGCTACAACCGGTAATTGAGAAAAACCTTGGGGGAGTTTTTGAAAAGCGCTAAAGCCATATTGCCATTTTCCCAATATTGGATGGGCGGCTCTTAGAAAAAATGCCATGGCATAGACAAAGCAAATAATAAAAGAGTATTGAGGCCAGAATGTGAGCTTGTTGTTTCTTGTGTTTTCATAGGTTGCATGTCCAAAAGAAACTAAGCAGAGACAGGCGAATAATGCGAGGGGAAGTCTGTTTAAAGGACCTATTGATGTAGGTAGCCCATTTTCGATGCCCCACGCGCCAAATGCTAAAAGCCAGGACCACCATGGAAACGGGGCCAAATTTGTTTGCTTTAAAGTTCTCGCGGCGCCTAGAATGAAAAGACATGTAATCGGCAAAAGCGAATTGGTAAGCCGGATTTGAGGCTCCAGGTTGGATGCAACGCTTTCAAGGACTGACATCAGAAAGGCGAATCCCAACCATTTGACCCATTTCTCATCGCGAAGGGTGGTTCTGTAGAGGGAAAACAGCACAGCCGTGATTAGGCAAGACAGGATAAAATTGCCAACGTCCATGCTTAAGCGGTTATTATTGATGTCAATTGCAGCAGAGACGTATTTTTCTAGGAATTCAACAGGCATATTCACCTCAAATGGATTATGGAACTTTACTTGCAGCCATGAACCAGGGATTTAAGTATACCATGATTCTTTTGGAAACCGATGGCCGTTTGGAACCGACCATCGGCTAGCCCACAACTTCTAGCCTACAAGCTGGAAGTTACGAGGCAAATGCGAGTGAAGAATAAAACAAGCAATATCTGTGCCATGGGTGAATGGTTGTTTTACTACAGATTTTCAAAGTGGAATGCATGGAAGGGTCCGGTATTCCAGACATGGGGCTGGTTTATCGTACAAGAGCACAAGTTATTACTAGTAATCCAGTTAGGTCATTGGGACCACTGGAGGATTTTACTACCACCAGCGATCCTTTTGAATGAAATTTTGTATCAATAAAACACCTGTCATCCCGATTATGTCAACTCAATACGATCGAAAAGTGATAACTCCTACAAATTGGAAAATCGCTGTTGTCGCCATGGCAAAAAAAAACGATATTTTCGAATCCAAAACTAGGAAATTTTGATATATTGATTACTAGGGTGAGGGCAGGCATTGATATATCTTGCATTAATTCAGTTAGTTATTGTTAATGAGCACTGAGAATGAATTTTATTCGCATGATGTCTTGCATTCGGGCTGAATGAGCTATGAATCCTTATGTTTGATTTTTAAAAAGGACTCTTTTGAAGGTAATATGGCTGCTTTGTATCTTCGTCCTTAGAAAACCGTTATTTTAATCCGGCCTTACCCACATAATAAGGTTGTTGTTTTAACCCATTGGTTTAAATGCGGTTTAAGTTTGAAATCTGAGAGCTGGATTTTTTTCAAAAACCAAACTTCAGGTTCTTTGGGAGATGGTAATAAAATCTTGCATTGATTCTAAATCCTAATGGCGTTAGTAT
>JBNKOV010000828.1:0-2883 GCA_050294955.1 Holophagae bacterium | reverse complement strand
CGTTTTTCCAAGTCACGCGAAACAAATTGGCCGGGTGCAAATCCCAAAGGCCTATTTTCTCTAACTCAGCCTTAATCTCATCGGGAATCAGGCTCGGATCTTTCATCTGGGCGAAGGTGGGAATCTTAATTCCACGGGCTTTGCAGAATCGGGCATTGGCCTCAATCTGCTTATGATCAAGCATCAAATCCATATGCATCCTCCAAGTATCACCGGATATCGGAAAGACTTCCAATAGCCATATCCGGCAACTTAATGCGCTGACGCGCGCTCTCAGGATCTTTCAAACCGTGTCCGGTTGCGAGAATGACTATCATATCATCCTTGTCAAGAGCCTCCCTCTCCTGAAGGAGCCCGGCATAGGATGCGGCAGCCGCAGGCTCCGCGAACAAACCCGTACTGGAAGCCAGTTCCAACTGCGCTTTAAGGATTTGTTGATCAGACACCACCACGCATTTTCCCTGGTGTTTGCCAAGATGCTGCAATATGCGCAATCCGCAGGCCGGAGTGTCCACGGAAATAGAATCGGCAATAGTTTCGCCGGCACGAACCTCAAACCGACCGCTTTCAAAAGCCCTCGCGATGGCGGTGCTGCCCCTCGCCTGAACCGCGTATACGCAGGGGACCGCTTGAATCAGCCCCAGATCGTATAAATCCTGAAAACCCTTGTACACACCCGAAATAATCACCCCGTCGCCCGTGGGCACAAAGACCGCGTCCGGCGCTCGTCCGAGATCTTTATAGATCTCCAGCGCGACCGTTTTCTTGCCCTCAATGGTCAGGGGATTAAAGCCCGTATTGCGGCTCAATCCGCCGCTCTGACGCGCCCATTCCGCCGACAGTTCATAGGCCTTGTCATAATTGCCGTCAACCGCAAGAACCCGAGCCCCGTATTGCAGGGCCTGAATCATTTTCGCAGGAGGCGCAGCCTTGGGCAGAAACAGGGTGACATTCAAACCAGCCGCGGCGCCAACTCCCGCCATGGAGGAACCCGCATTGCCCGTAGAAGCCAGGCTAATCTCCCCAATCCCGTGCTTTCGAGCGAAGGCGGCCACCAGAAAGGAAGCGCGATCCTTCAGAGACCCCGTGGGATTACAAGTGTCGTCTTTAATATACAGATTCTTCAATCCCAGCTTCTTACGCAGCCGTTGCGGAGCCCAGAGCGGCGTATTGCCTACGGGAATAGCCGGAAAATAGGATCGCTCAACCGGCAGCAGATCCAAAGGATCAGCCAGGTTGGAGACCTCCCCGCGCATGCGGACATCCAGAATGCCCGACAGTGGTTGACCCTTCTCCGTTTTGGGACCACAGACATCGCAAAGCATGCGATGGGGCTCTATTTCAAAAACCTTTGAACAAATACTGCATTCATAATGGAATTCCAAAAACAACCCCCGTCAGGATTCGGACTCAATGCTATTGGTAAAGTGTTGAAGAAAGCGGTGATAGCGCTCCTCGCCCAGAGCCGACCAACGCTTCTTCTTCAACCGCAGTTGAACCGCCTCTTGTTGAATGACAAAACTGGTGATGTGTTTGCCATTCTCATTAAATATATGGCATCTCCCCTTGTCGGCGTAGACCACTACCGCCTTCGTTTTAGCGTCCAGAAACATGCGCTCAGGGCGAGCATGACTCAGATCCGCCATGGCCTTGTCAACAGGCCGCCGAATCTGGCGTCGATCCTTGGCGTGTCGGGTTTGACGTTCCGATTGACGATAGCCCTTCTCAACCTCGCTCACCAGTTTGCGCAGCACATCGGGAATGCGTTTCAGAGGATCCCTCGACCGGGACTTGCGCAAGCTTTCCTCAATTTTCTTAAGAGAGTCCCGCGCCTGTTTCCGAGCCCGATTCACCCAGTCAAAAGGCGCAAGCGCCTCGGAAACCGTCTGATGATCATCGAGATAGCAGATAGTGTTCAGTTCCAGAGAAGGCAGCCCGCGAGAATCCCGAATCTCCACAGCCTGGAAACTGGCCGCCAGAGGCTCCCTTTGCAGATGGCGGAAGTAACCGCCAGTAACCTGAGCCAGAAGCGCATAGGTCTTGGAAGTCTTGCCAAAAGGCGCCAATTGGCGTTCCTTCAAGGCCCGTCCCTTCTCCATCCTGGCCACAATCTTGGGACGCTCATCGTAGAGCAACCCAATACGTTCGTCCCCAGCTTCGAGCAGGGCCTGAGAAAATTCCCGCCAGATAGGACGGCCCAGTTGATGATAGCCCGCAAAAACCTCCAGCGATGAACCGGGCCGGGCATGTTCGCAAACCGTGCCCTCGCAACGATAACAATAGACATAACCCGCCTGAAACGCGCTTTTTTCAGCCTGCAGCCCATCCATCTGCGGCCAGAGTTGTTCATGCAGAGGTGGATCAAATTCCAGCGCCCATTTCTCCCCGGGCGCCACCTTCACCTTAAAGGACAGCTCGTGATCGTCGGGCAAATAGCCCGCGCCAAATCGTTCCGCATAACTGTCACGGATCAAGGCTCGAAGGGCATTGACCATGGTTTTTGTTCGCCGCTCCATCCGCGTAAAGGAGCCGTTGGGTTTCGGTTCATCTGGAGCCATGGCAGCACCTCCATCCCCTCTATTCTAACCCCGGTCCCAGCCTCGACGCCAGCATCAATCCCGTGTTGATGAAAAATGGTCCGGAAAATCAAAGAAAGCCATGAACTGACTTATCGACTCAACGTCATTCCTGAGGAAGATTCTGCCATCCACAAATCCTTTCCTTATGCAGGTCTTAGCTGTGAAACGTCCTACGGCCTTTCCGCTTGCCAAGGTCCCCATTTATTGCCTTCCCAATATTGGAAACGTGTAGAAAAATAATCCTCTTCAAAGTTACCTTTATAAATGTGGTCTACTTTAAATTTTTCTAGAAATTCCAACTTCG
>JBNKOV010000827.1:0-2883 GCA_050294955.1 Holophagae bacterium | reverse complement strand
GATAGATTTTAGAAGATTCTCCAATGCCAGCGCTCATGATCCATGCATTTTGGCTGTTAAAGGCCGCCACATCCCGAAAGTCCGCGTGATCTGACTTGGCAACCGTTTTTGGCATGGCGGTTTTCACCCAATTCGCGCCGCCATCAACCGTTCGGGCTATGTTCCCATCTGAGTCACAATACCAAGCAGTTTTTGAGTCAACCGCCTGAAGACCTCGGATACTGGCCTTGCTGCCAGATTCCTGAAGAATCCATTTGATTTCAAGGTCTTGCGCCAGGAGGGGTGAAGAGAATGCCAGGAAAAAAAGGGTCAAGATCACGATGGCTCTCATTGCAAATCTCCTAAAATCGATGGCGGGTCAGTTCTCGCGCTCCATTTCTTGCCAGACCAGAGCGCTGCTTCCCAAAACGGCGGCGTTTTCATTCTGAAGTTGCGAAATTTGAATGTCTACTTTGTCTCGGTATATTGGATGGACATAGGCTTTAAAAGCCTTCTCAATCGATTCCCAGAGTACAGGACCTGCGTTCACAAATCCTCCAAATAGGAAAATGGTCTGCGGAGCCGTGATTACCATCATATTGGCCAGCGCCAACCCCAACATGTCGGCTGTTTGTTCAAAAGCGCCTATTGCAAGGGAATCGCCATTTTGAGCTGCATTGGAGACCTGCGCGGATGTCAACTCATCTGGAGGGCAGACAATATTTAATTCGCTTTTATCATCCCTGGCGAGCATTTCTCTTACGGTTCGCATAAATCCTGTTGCGGAAACGTAGGTCTCAAGACAGCCTCGCCGTCCGCAACCACAAAGGCGTCCATTGGGAACCATGGCCATATGCCCCATTTCACCAGCATGGCCATGGGCGCCGTAGATTAGTTGGCCGCCTGCTACAAAGCCGCTGCCCAGGCCTGTTCCCAGGGTGATCACAACAAAGTCCTTCAAATTCCTGGCGCCGCCATAAACCATTTCTCCCACCGCTGCCGCATTGGCGTCATTGGTGACGAATACCGGCTTTTGAAGCCTCTCTTCCATCATCCGTGCAAGGGGAACAATGCCCTTCCAGGAAAGATTGGGCGCGTGTTCAATAGTTCCCCTGAAATAATTTCCATTGGGCGCGCCAATTCCGACGCCCTTGATCAACAAATCTATATTCAAGGCTTCAATCATGTCTTCAAGGCGATTGGCCAACGCTTCTACAAAATTTTCAATTTGAGGGTAATCTCGAGTGGCCATTGCGCCTTCGGCTAGAATTTTTCCGCCTCGCGTCACCAGTCCAAACACCGTTCCGGTGCCCCCGATATCAATGCCAATTGCTGCTTCATTCATGAATTCACCATTTTCTGGGACCAAATTGCATGGAACATCCAAGTTGGGATTTCTGCGTTGGGTCTTGATTTAGTGCAAAATCCGACCAGAATCCCAGGCGGTTGAACTTGCGGCTAGCATAGCAGATTGGGCGACCCACGACAAGTGGGCGACCTCCTCTCCTCCGGTCTGTCGAATAGGAGCCACAGGTTTCAATCCCGCAGTGTTTTAGCGCTGCAAATTGGAGATAGAGGTTCTCGCCTTCAGGAAAGGGGGATAGGTGGCGCTGCTTATTCGAGAACCGTATTTCGCGATAGTTTCACCCACTTGTCCACTCCCATGCCCTGATCATCGATTTTAACTTTTTGAAGCGCCTGTATCAGTTGTTGATGGTCCACTTGTGGCAAGGTGGCGATTACGGGCAGGCCCACTTTGAACTGATGATCTTGAATGAGCAAAGGCTTTTCGGTCTTGTTCTGGAACCACTCGATATCTCGGGTTGGGACTACAATGGCGTCTACGTAGTCGAACAGAAGAAGAGACATCAGGTCTTCCATCCTTGACACCGCCTTCAACCGGACTGTCTTTTCAGGAAGGGCTTCCTCAAGCCAGGCTGATGTCTCTTTTCGACCCTTGATGTCAACCGCGCCCAGTATCATTTCCTCTTTTCCACCCAGGGGTTTGTTGGCGATAAATGCGAATGGTTCCATGGAACTCCCTGATTGCGAGCCCTGGAATTGAATAACAAGCGGAATGCTAGGGAAGGCTTCCAGCACTAATGGTCGGGTTAATATGGCGTCTGGAAGATTTTTTCCCAAGGCTTTTCGGAAGTCTCTAAACCGGGTGAAAATGGAAAGATGCACCCCTGGAAAGGCTTGACTAAGCCCTGCTTTTAGCTCTTTTTCGCTTTGGCTGGTGAATGGCTCAAATACCCAGATATCCGTTGCTTTTTGAGATTCGTCAGGTTGGTGAACGGATTCCGCAGGATCAGGACCGGCCTGAGCCTTTAATGACATTACCACTGCGCAGATGGCTAGCAAAACGACGCTCGCCAACCTCATGGGATCCTCCGTTTCACAACGCCTTACTTCACCTCTATTGACGTTGTTGACTTAAATATAAACCCTTTTTGGGCCTCTGGCAAACGGGCAATCTGTTTAGGCGGTTTTTTTTACGTTTAGGTAAATCTGGTTGAATTTCAGTGGGTTGAGTAAAATTGACTTTTGGTGTCATCGAGATGCCCCATATTGTGGCGCTTTACCTGGCTACCACTACATATACTATGGGTTTGGGATGAACCTTGGATGGCGCCTTTGTTGGGGTTGGTGTTTCTCATCTGCCAATTTTTTAGGATATGACGAGCGGGACCATTACTCCAGGATTTCTAAAAGATTTTCATGTCCGCTACGGCTGGCGTGATCCCGAGCTGAAAAACCCTTGTCGTCTTTTAGGGACGCGTCTGCGCCTGAGTCCAGGAGCATGGCGACCATGGATTTGTTTCCACGAGATGCGGCGCTCATGAGAGCAGTGTAACCGCCTTCTTGTTTCAGATTGGGGTCGCAGCCCGCCTCCAGAAGAAC
>JBNKOV010000826.1:0-2888 GCA_050294955.1 Holophagae bacterium | reverse complement strand
TAAATTGCTTAGTCTGTAGAGGCCTGCGTTCGTCCCGACAAGGAGATGCGAGTTGTCTGGCGCAAAGGCCAGATCGTAGACCTGATCGCCAAAATCCTTAAAAACATGTGGGCTATGAGCGGGATGTTCAAGATCCCATAAGGTTACTACGCCATGTTTGTCTGCAGAAGCCAACAGGGTGGTTTGCTGATTGAAGGCCACAGCGTAAATGGCGGCATTGCTGGAGGCCAACAGATTGGTTGTGTTTTGCTCCAAATTTAACAGGAAAACCTGGCTGTCCAGGGTTCCGACAGCCAGGAAACGCCCGTCAGACGACGCGGCGAGAGATCGAATCGGCGATTCAATAGCTTGGAAGAATTGGGGGGCGGTTTGGGGCATGTCCATGTTTTGGATGAAGATATTGCCTTCATCGGTTCCTGAAGCCATGTAAAGTGTGTTCCCTTGCCTGTTGGCGGTTAAGGCTCTTACGGAATCGCTGAATATGGGGAAGCGGATGTCTGGCGAGAGGCCTAGCCCTTCCAAGGCCTTGCGCATGGCCTTGTGGATTTCTGCTTGATGACCGCCTGTGGCGCCGCTGAGGTCAAGTTGATGAACGTAAAGCGCTGTTAAAGCGCCGAATTGAGGGTCTTGCCTGCTTAGAGCGGGGACTCTCTCCGCCAGAGTTCGAGCGAATTCTCCTAACAACAGGGATCGGCTGCGACTTTCAGATTTCTGGGCGATGCGGGTTTGTTCCTGCGCAAGATGTTTCTGTTTCTCCGCTTCCAGCTTCTGTTGATTTGCGGCTTTTTCCTGCTCCTCGGCCTTTTTTCTCGATGCTTCGGCCATGGCTTTTTGGCGTTCGGCTTCCTCATAGTTTTGGAGAGCTTCGGCTTCCTTTTTTCTGGCCTCTTCGGCGGCTTTGAGAGCTTCATCGCTCTTGGTTTCCAATTCCTGATTTGCAATTGCGAGATCTCTGCTGGCGAGATCAGCCTTTGCTTTTTCATGCAGGGCTTTCTTTTCGGCTTCCAATGCGAGCTGTGTCTGTTGCTGAGCTTCTTTGAGAGCTTTCTGGGCCTTCATCCTCTCTGCCTCTGCGTTCTGTTTCTGGAGGTAGCCGTAAAAGCCCAAAATGAGCAGGACGATGGCGACGAGGGTTGATGCTGCAGAAATGAGCCGATTGATTCGTATGCTTCGCCTTTGCATGCGCTCTTGAACCTCGATGGCCTTGTCTCTTTCTCTTTTGCTGAGTTCAAGGAACAATATGGCTCTTTCAAAGGTGGGGTCGTAGCGTTCGGCCCAGGCGGATGTGGGTTGGGTGTCTTCTTTCCAACGCAGGGCAAGTTGCAGTTCCGGGTCACGCCATAGACCGGCTGTTCCTTCTTGGAAATAGGCTGCTGCTTTGGCCAGGTCCATGTACAGTTTGGCGCTAATGGATTCATCATCTACCCAGTTCCTCAGTCGTTCCCAAACACGCATGAGACTTTCGTGGGAGATGTCCAACATGGTTTGTGGAGTTAAGGGCAGAGTGGTTGGGGGCATGAGAAAAGAACGTCCGGGTTGACGGAAGCATTCGGCCACCAACATGACGGAGGCTATGGAGCAGTTGGTTATTTCACAGATGGTTTGGACGGTTGCCGGGCGGCGAATGCCCTTGCCGTCCTGACCTTTTTCGGTAAGGGCTTTGAGCATTTTCTCTGCGCAAAATTTATTGGCTTGTGAGCGGAGTTCCTGGTAGGCTTCTTCGGCGTGAAGGGAAAGGGCTTCGTTCATCTGGCCGATTGCCTGATAGTGACGCAGATCGATGGGCTCCTCTTCTGCATGGTCGTTTTTCCAATAGTCCCATGTGCGCATGAGCGCGTGTTGCAGAATAGGGAGGTGGTCAGGATTGTCGCCTACGTCGTTGAGGAGTCTGGATACCAGCCGAGGTGAAATTTTAGCGCCGCTGACGGCGACGGGGCCGGTAATGGCGGTGCGCTGTTGTTCACGGGTCATGCGGGGAACCAGGTATTGTCCCCGGTTGATGGCTTCTGGCAGGTTTCTGAATTCGGTACAGTTTTCAAGGAAGTCGGATCGCATGGTGATGACGATGTAGATGGGGATATCTTCTTGAAGAGACGCTTTAAGCAGAAGTTTGACGAATGCGGACGCGGTGTCAACGGAATCGGCGATGCTGACTTCTCTTTTGAAGCGGAACAGTTCTTCGAACTGGTCAACCACTACAAGCAGGTTTTCATGTTCATCCTCTCGGAGCTGTTTCGCCGCCTCAACCAGTCCTTTGGATCCTCTCGAAAGCGTGGCTTCCAGAAGGGAGGATTTGGTGGTGTCCAGGCTTTGCTCATAGGGGTTGGGTTGTTGGTGCGGCTCGTCTTCGTCGGGTCCAAAAAGATCGTCTTCTTCAAAGACCATGGGGGTTTGAATGGCGCGCGCCAAATTGCCGATGGGGTCGTTGCCGGGCCGTAAGATGGCCACCTTCCAATAGGAACCTGCCTGCACCATGTACCCGCTTAGCAAACCGGGAATAAGGCCGCAACGAACCAGGGAGGATTTACCGCTTCCAGAGGAGCCGACCACGGTGAGGAATCGGGTTTTGCGGAGGCGTTTTAGAAGGCCGTCTATTTGTTCTTCGCGACCGAAGAACAGGTGATCTTCATCGGGCTCAAAACTTCTCAAGCCAGGAAACGGGTTGGAGTGAAAATGGGTCATTGCTTTTTCCTGAGTTGTTCAAGAAAGGGTGCGAGCTGGTTTGGATTAAAACCCTCCTGGCCTTTGAGGACCAAAGCATCCCGTGATCGCAACCGATCTTTCTTCCGGTGAGCCGGGCCGCCAATATAAATCGCTTTGGCGAGCAGGGCCTGGGTGCGACCGTATCCGGCGATTTTTTGTAATTCGCGCATCTTGGCGCGTAGCCA
>JBNKOV010000825.1:0-2902 GCA_050294955.1 Holophagae bacterium | reverse complement strand
AATGAGACGTTTGATGGGATTCACATTTTTCAGCCTGCCAATCAGACCTTCATTGGAAGGGATCAGCAGAGATGCGCCCACCAGGAGAACACAGGCGCAGGCCAGGGCCAGAAACGGATTGGGAACCCGGGAACTGGACCATAACAAGGACAGAACGCCGGACCGTCGGGTCTTGGGAACCTTCGTTTCGGGAGGATGGTCCATGAGATCGCGGGTATAGCGCGCGCTTTCCCTCAACCAATCTTCCACCCCGGGGTTCTCTTCCCGCTCGCGGAGGAACTGCTCAGCCCCGGCATCCAGCGCTTCATCCCTGCGAATCTCCTCAGGCGATTTAATTTGCAGTAATTCTAAAATTTGGTCTTTATTTAATGCCTTCATCATTGCTTCCTGCCTTTTAAGTATAGCCCATTCATAGACCCAATGGCCCGGTTCACTTGATCTCTCACGGTGCTTGTGGGGACTTGGAAAACGTCGGCAATCTCGGGATAAGTCATGCCGCAAATAAACCTCATTTTCATATAGGTCCGCGTATTCTCTTGGATTTGAGCCCTTTCCATCAATTGGAAGAAGCTGATCTGAGCATCCACGTTGAGTTGTAGAGGGACGGGGTGGCTCTCTTCCTCAAAGGGTTTGTCCCGGTCTTTCGCCTTGTAATGCCTGCGGTAATAATCAATGATTTTGTTGCAGGCAATTTTGTATAAAAGAGGTTCCGGCTTGTCACAGTTCTTTTTTTGAAGGCTCTGGTGGAAAGCCAACCAGGTTTCCTGGCAGACGTCTTCCGCCGCCTCTTTGGGCAAACCTCTTTTTAAGACCAGTTTCCAAATGGATTTTCGGTGTTCCTTTTCAATTCTACCGAACACAGCATCTGGATCCTCCCAGGAAAAGAGGTTCTTAATAAATTTCATGAACGACACTCCTCATCCAACCATGCCATTGAAAGTGCAAAACCGGAAGGTTGGGGATCATTCCAATCGAAAAAAAATGGATTGCCTTTCAAAGTCGATATTTTTCAGGACCATGCATTCTTGATTTAAAAAAATCAAAAACCCGTGATCCCTGACAGAGCCTTTTTGCACTTCTTTTCGGTGATGCGATGCTTCGCAAAAGGAGGCTTCATGGGAAGCAAGGGATTTAAAGCTGTGTTAGTGGCTGTGTTCTTGGGTTTTGTAACTTGGAGCGCCATGATTTTTGGCGCCAACAACAAGTTGGCCATTGGCAAGGCGGTTGAGGTGAACGGACGCAAACCCCTGGCGCTGATTGTGGGTGTGGACAAGTATCGGGATACGCGGATTCCCGAGCTGAAGGGCGCGGTTAGAGATGCCGAGAATTACCGTCATCTCCTGTGCGGACCCAGGGGTTACGGGTTCCCGAAAGAGAATGTGGTGGTTTTAAAAAACGAGGACGCCACCTTGGATGGTTTTAGACGAGCCTTTGACAAGGCCTTGGTAAAGCGAGCAGAGCCAAACGATCCCGTGGTTATTATCTTCTCCGGTCACGGTTCTCAATTCGTGGATTTGAACCACGACGAGGAGGATGGTTTCGACGAAACCCTGATTTTCCACGACACCAACCTTAGCGGGGCCAATATGTTGGTAGACGACGAGTTCAACCTCATGTTGAAGCGGCTCTACAAAAAAACAACCCATATCACGGTCATCCTGGACGCCTGTAACTCGGAAACAGGGATCCGAACCATAAACCGACGGTTTGTGGCGCCGCAGAAGGACGCTTCCTATAGGCCGGGTAAGAGAAAACGGGGCGTTGGAGACGGGGCCGATGGGTTTAGCCAGGATGATCCCTATGAACCGGGTCCAATGCCAGAGATGGTGCTTTTGGCTTCCGCTCGGGATGGCGCATTTGCCTATGACACGCCTCAGGGCGGGCGGTTCTCCCTGGCCCTGCTTAAAGTTCTGCGAAGGATTGAAACCAAACCCCTTACCTATGAACGAGTGGAGGAACAGCTCTGGCTTTTGGACCCCGGCGCCATGAATTATCCCCAGTTCCAGGGTAATCTGGTGAAGCCGGTTTTTGGAGTCACTTCCAGAGAGCAGCCCCAGTGTTGGGAGGTGTCTGAAGTCAAGGGTCTGGGTGAGGCTCAACGCATCCATCTGGTGGGCCTTCCTCTTCCGGGGATGGGGCCTGGCGCCGCGATGCGTGTTTACTCCCCCCATACCCAAGGGAAGACCTGGCAGGACCCATCCCTGGCCAAGGGTTTGATTCGAGTAATTGGCGTTGATGGGTTTACTGCTGTCGCGAGTTGGGAAGGGGGAAGCGGAAACCCTTTGGTTAAGGGCGATCTGGCGACCTTGATCCGCCCTGGCAGAGATGTGACTTCCCTAAAAGTGGCCATGGCGAATCCCGGTGAGCCAGGTGAGTTGTCTTTAGAGGATCGAACCAAAATTGAGGCCGCTTTGAGAGATGATAAGGAGGCCCGATTATCTGTGATCCTGGTCGATACAAAAGCCGAAAACAGAGGGGACGTCGATTTGGCGGTGGTGCGAGAGGAACCCCTCTTTAAATTGGTGGATCGGGAAAAGCGGGTGCGCGCCAGTTTCCGAGATGGTCGCTACGTGGGCGCCGAAATTATTGAGACATGCTGGCGGCTCGCACGCATAAAAACACTGTTGAACATGCGCGGCGAGGGTGGTGGTAAATATCAGAATCAAGAGACCGTGGTCATAGAAATTGAGGGCGTGGGACAGGAGGTTGAGGCGCAGGGGGTTGAGGAGCAGGGCATTATAAAAAACGGCCGTCACACTCGAACCCTGTATGCCCACCAGCCATGGCGGGTAAAGATCACCTCTACTGCAGCAGAGACCATCTACGCGGCGGGTTTTGTATTAACTGGCACTGGGAAAATCTTTGGCTTGCCTCAAAACGGCGAGGAGACTGCCTTGGAGCC
>JBNKOV010000824.1:0-2903 GCA_050294955.1 Holophagae bacterium | reverse complement strand
CCCATCCAGAGACAAGAGAATATCTGCGCTTACGGTGCCTTCGTCGTCGTCGGAAATCCAATGAAGCTCTTCCGTCTCCCCTGCGATGAACAGTTCGCCGCCATACTCGGACTGCATGTAAACAGTGGGGTTCTGGCCGCCAATTGGGGCGGGCAGGTGCATGGCGATACAGTGCATGACCCCAGCCGCGGTCACAATGGCCTGACAGTTGATCTGAACCACGGTTTTCCCCGGAACGGCGGCCTCCCAAATGGCCAGGGCCTCTGCATTGTGCTGAGAAGCTTGAGTGTTGGTGTACATGGGCAACAGCACCAGATCGTTGCACATCACTACGTTGGTGTAGGTGTAATGAGTACCGCCCACGGAGCGGGCCGGGATGCGGTGGATGGTGTAGCCGTCTTTTATCAGGGCCGCCGCAGTGGCGTCGCAAATCTGATCTTGAGTGGAACCCTCGTCAAACGGCCAATCGCTGATGATGGCTTCGTTGTGTCCAATGACCTGCATCCACATGTCTAAATGCTGGGTTGAGTCGATAAAGGTGGGGAAGGGCGTGTAGAGCTGGGTGTCTAAAGCCTGGTAGTTTGCCCAGATGTCGATGATTTCCTGCTCGGTGAGACCGGGGTTCTCGTTGTTGATGAGCCTTGTGGCGTGACCGATGCCCAGGCCGTTGATATGGAAATTGCCGCCGCCGTGGACCAGGCCCAACTCGTAGCGGCGGTGATTCTTAACGGCGCTGAACTGGGTTGGCAGAGAGTTGTCGTTGGGACGGGGACGATTGTAGGTGTGATCAATGATCACCCGTACATTGTCTTCATATACGTAACGCGGCCCGTAATCGCGCATCCAGATGGTGTCTGTATTGGCCACCAACGCATGCACCCGATTCACATCAGCGCCCGCGGCGCTCATGTTGGACACAATGGAGCTGGCCTCGCCAGCGGAGTCGGCCATAACGTAGACGTCTGCATTGCCGATAGTGGTGATATTGGCGGCCATCTGATCGAGAATGCTCAACCAGTCGCTAGGTCCTTCGTAGGCAAGCAGGATGCCATCCATGGGTTCGTACTCGCCGGGCGCCCGAATGGGGCCAATTGGCGGCTCGGTTACGGCGCGGGGCGCTCGGATGGGGTTGTCTTCGATAAATAGGGCTTCCGCCGCTGTCAGGTTCCTGGGGATCGCGTCGCCCTCTGCATAAGCCTCGGCTGTTTCTTGAGCTGAGATGGGGCTGGTGAATATTAAAAATAAAAGCATGAAGCAGGCAAAGGCCTTCTGCTTGTTTTCGGACATGCTAATTCTCCTATATTTAAGGGCATTGATCCGCGCAGATTCCGCGTCCTGCCATGCGACCGCGCATGGTGTTCACTATACTACGGACAGCGGAAGGGAAACAAGCGTCCCGTGGTTTTCTACGGGCCTTTCTGCAATTCGGTCTCCCTGGCTACCTCTTAAAGCAGGTCGTGAATGAGGCCTGTTACGGCTGCCCCGGCCTTGCCCCGAAACAGGCCCACCGTGCGCAACCCGTCGAAAATGAGGGGGGAATAATCCAAACCCGAGCCGCGCTGATTGATGACCAGGGCTACGGAGGTCTGCTTCTCTGGAAACCAGGCGAGGAAGGCGACGCCGGCCTCTGTTGAACCGCCATGGCCATAACCTCTTTTCTGTCTTACCGTAACAAAAGAGACGCCCAATCCGTAATCGGCGCCTGGACCGCCCGACATGGCCGGGGTCAACATTTCGTTTAAGGAAGTGGTGGTTAGAATGTGGCCGCCAAAAAGGGCGTCGCCCCATTTTAAGAGGTCTTCAGGGGTAGAGGCCATGGCGCCAGCCGCCCAGGCCCAGGACATATGGCTGTCGTCGGTAACGTCCACCAGGCCCCGTCCATCGTCGTAATAATGATAACGTCTGGCCCGATGAGGGATGGGCTCATCGCCTGCCAGCCAGGTGTTCTTCAAACCCAGGGGATCTAAAAGTCGGGTCCGCAATTCGTGGACGTAAGCATTGCCGGTAGCTTTCTCGATGATCATGCCGAGCAAAATGAAGTTGGTGTTGGAGTAGCCCCATTGGGTTCCGGGCTGAAAGGCGGGCGACTCGTTTAGGGCGTAATTCACCAGCTCCTGAGGGGTTCGCACCACCACATTGTGGGATTCAATGCCGCCAACCCAATCGCTGATAAAGGCGGGGCTGTCGGTGTAATTGAAGATGCCAGAGGTATGGTTCAGCAACTGGCGCAGGGTTATTTGCTGGCCATTGGGAATGCCCGTAATCCACTGGTCCAAATGATCATCCAGGGTTAATAAGCCTTCTTCTTTCAGCAGCATGATCAGGGTTGCCGTGAAGGTTTTGGTAATACTGCCAATATCCGCAATGGAGTTGGGCGACATGGCCACGCCCAACACATCGGCTGGGCCAGCGGAGCCAACGTAGGCAGGAATCTCGGCGGACTTGAGTCCCATGGACATGCCCGCGCCGGGGTGGGATTGAGAGAAATTATCCACCTTCGCCTGCACGTCGGGCAACAGGCCTGCGTCCCAGGCTTCACCGGGAACCGCAACGATCTGCTGGGTCCCATTTTTGAAGGTGAGCGCGAAACCCACGAGTTCCGTGGTTCCATGGATGGTCAACCGTCCCTTTTCGGGAATGTCGTCCCCAAACAGCGTGGGCAACATGGCCACCAGCTTGGATCGGCCATCCAAATTTTGCGTCACGGTGTTTTTGTAGGAGGCGTCTGGACTGGTGAAGGTTAGGGTAAGCTCTGTAGGCTCTTCGGCCAGATTCACCACCACAAAGCCACTCACGCGCTGCGCCCCGTTCTCAAGCAAGGGCAACGCGATATCGCCGCCTGTTTCTGCAATGAGAGGCAAACCCGACTCGCCGCCGGTGCTAATGTCGGAGAACATCATCAC
>JBNKOV010000823.1:0-2917 GCA_050294955.1 Holophagae bacterium | reverse complement strand
GAGATGAATACCTCTGCTGGCCTTACACCAGATTCGCGCATGGTCCGGGATTTGCAAGTTCATTTTTTCGGCGGCTTCCTGTGATGTAGGGTAGTGTTCAACGGAACACGAGGGGTTGGCCTCTCGAATGGCTTTCAAGGCGTGTTCGCAACGGGGACCCACCAGGGTGACCCGGTTAAAGCCGTATTCCGCAATGGTTCGGCCTGTGGCGGCGTGGATCTCCATTTCTTGATGACCCAGCTCCAACATGTCGCCCAGAACCAGCCAACGATAGTAATTGGGTGAGAGCGGCGCAAAGGCGCGCAGCACGTTTTCCACGGCGTGAGGGCTGGCGTTGTAGGTGTCGTCCACCATTTTAATGTCTCGTTCGAATGAGACCAGATTGGAGCGACCCTCGGGCGCGGTTACCTTGCGCATGCCATAACCCAGCTCGCTGATGGGAAAACCGGCGGCCATGGCTGCGGCGCAAGCGGCAAGGGCGTTGGACACATTGTAACGGCCCACCAGGGGCAGTTTCAGGGAGACGGGTCTTTCATCGCCATCGGTTAACTCGAACTCGGAGCCGCCCCAGTCGGGGAATGGCATGATGCGGGCCTTGAGCCTGGCGTCGGGACGAGTGAGCCCGTAGGTGATTTTCTCGCCCTGGTAGCGCTGGGCGTATTTGTGAACCAGGGGATCGTCCATATTGTAGACCAGCTTGCGGCCTTCTTGCATGTTCTGAACCAGTTCGGCCTTGGCTTGCGCGATCTGGTCCAGGTTCTCGAAGTTGGCCATGTGAACGGCCTGAACGGAGAGCCACAGGCCTATGTCCGGATTGGCCATCTTGGCGAGGGTCGCAATTTCGCCGGGATAGGACATGCCCATTTCGGCGATCATCCAGTCGTCTTCCGGGGTTAACTTCAAAATTTGGATGGGCAGGCCAATGGTGCTGTTGAAATTGCCCTCGCTCTTGCGCACGCGGCAGGCCACGGTCAGGATGGCGTGGAGAATGTCTTTGGTGGTGGTTTTACCCACGCTGCCGGTGAGTCCGATGAGTCGGGCCTTCATGGCGCGGCGGTGGCATGCGGCGAGATAACAAAGCGCTGGCACGGTTTCGGGGACGAGGATGCATTTGTCGGTCTGTTGGATGCCATCCAGGCTGCTGACCAGCGCGGCCACTGCGCCAGCGGCAAGGGCCTGGTCTACAAAACGATGGCCGTCTACCCGCTCGCCGGGTATGGCCACAAACACGTCGCCGTCGCCCGCCATGCGGCTGTCGTAGGCAAAGGAGCGAATGGGGATTTCGCCAGAGCGAGTCTCGGCGCCAAATATTTTGCAGATATCCGAGACAGCGGCGACCCGATGAGCGGGCGCCGCGGCGAAATCATACATTCCCAGAACCTCCCCGTTTGCTCCGTATAATCTCGGAGGCGATAATGCGGTCGTTGAAGGGGTGGTGTACGCCGTTAATTTCCTGGGTGGTTTCGTGGCCCTTTCCGGCGATGAGAATCATGTCCCCCTTTCCGGCCATGGCAATGGCGGTTTCTATGGTTTGTCTGCGATCCCAATTGCGGAAGAAGTTCTGGCCCATGGGGCGCTTGATGCCCTGCTGCACCATTTCCATAATGTCTTCGGGATTCTCGTTCCTGGGGTTGTCGGAGGTGAGCAGGATGACATCGGCGTACTGGTCCACAATACGGCCCATTTCGGCCCGTTTCGAGGTGTCCCGATTGCCGCCGGCGCCGAAAACCACAATGAGTTTATTGGGCTTCACTTCCGAGCAGGCCTCAAGCACTTTTTCGAGGGCGTCGGGTGAATGGGCGAAATCGATGATGATGCCAAAGTCCTGGTCCAGGTCCAGCATTTCCATGCGTCCCGGTATGACGGTCAGGTCTTTATTATTTTGCGCAACCTCCTGGAGCGGCCTACCTTCCGAGAGCGCCACGGCCAGGGCCGATGTGTAGTTGTAGATGTTGTGCTTGCCGATGAGCGGAATTTTGAAACGGGCCTTTTCGCCCTTCCAGAACACATCAAACTCACTGCCCTTAATGCCCAGGGAGACCACCTCAAAGCGCAGGTCTACATCGGGCCGCATGCCGAATTTGATCATATGCGCATAGTCGGGCGCCTTAATGCGACGTCCGTATTCGTCGTCCCAGTTGACCACGGCCACGCCGCCTTCAACCAGCAGGTCGAATTGTTTCTGCTTGGCCTGGAAGTAGGATTCCATGTCGCCGTGAAAGTCGAGATGGTCGCGGCTGAGGTTGGAGAACACGGCGTAGCGCAGGTTCATGCCCCGCACCCGTTCGTACATGAGTCCGTGGGAGGAGATTTCCAAGGCGGCGTAGTGGCAGCCGTTTGCGGCCATTTCACCCAGGAGCCGGAACATGTCGCAGGATTCCGGGGTGGTGTGGGAGGCCTTTTCTTCGCTGAGCCCGTTGAAGTAGCTGAGGGTGCCGAGGCGTCCCGCCTTGCCGTGGGACTGTAGTAGGGCGCTGACCAGATAGGTGAATGTGGTTTTGCCGTTGGTTCCGGTGATGCCGATAACCTTAATTTTTTGATCGGGATAGCCGTAGAGACGGCGAGCGGCCTCGGCCATGGCTTTTCTGGGGTTCTCCACTTGAAGGATGGGGATGCTGCAAGGCACCTGGTCGGGGTATGCGGTCATGACGCATACGGCGCCCATCTGGGAGGCGGCGCCAATGTAGTCGTGGCCATCGGTGGTTTTGCCTTCCATGGCTACGTAGATGCTGCCGTATTGCACGCGGCGGCTGTCGTGGGTGATGCTGGTAATATCCAGCTCCCCGCTTTTCGGGTCCAGCAGTGTTCCAATTCCTTGTGATAATTCGGCCAGTTTCATCTATCCCTCTTTCAATTGCACTTTACAGACCCGTGTCTCAGGGATGGGCGCTCCCGGTCCAGGGGTTTGACCAACCAC
>JBNKOV010000822.1:0-2919 GCA_050294955.1 Holophagae bacterium | reverse complement strand
GATAATGAGTACACCGGAAACTGCAATGGAACGGGGTTATCTGACAGACAGTGACGAGAAAGCAACTATCTTAGAACGCTCAGATAGGGCTATCGACTGTGTACTGCGCACCATCATCATCATGATCACCATCATGGCGTCTTCCTGAGACGTGGCTTGCATGAGTTTGCCTCGTTCGCACACAAGAGCGAGGCCGTCTTTCAGGCTGAAAACGCCGGCGAGACAGGCCGCTGCATATTCACCCAGGCTATGACCCAAAAGAACATCCGGCTCAAAACCCCATGATCGCCACATGGTCGCCAGGGCATATTGGAGGGAGAATAACGCGGGTTGCGCGTAGGCAGTCTGGTGGAGATATTCTTCGCCTGTCATGCCGTGCAACAATGGAATGAGGGGTTGATCCATTATGGGCTTCAAAATTCGAGCGCATTCGTCCAAGGCCTCGCGGAACACCTGTTGGGTTCGGTAGAGTTCGCGACCCATGCCCACATATTGTGAACTCTGACCACTGAACAGAAAAGCAATAGCTGGAGGCGTGCCCTCCAGATGATTGGCGGCCCCAAAAGGGTGTGTCTGATCTCGGGAGATCGCGTTCAGGGGCGCTAACATTTCGGTGACCGACCCGCCTGCTACAGCGGCTCGGAAGGGAAAGTGGGCTCGTCCATTGGCTGCTGTAAAACAATAATCGGCGAGTTGTTCATCGGTCATGTGTTCCAGGCGCTCTGCATGCCGTTGGGCAAGATTGCAGAGGGCTTTAGAGGAGCGCGCCGAAAACACCAGGGTGTGTTTCTTGCGATCCGGTTCCCTGTCCGGGCTGGTTGGAAGGGCTGAATCGGCAAGGATGAGATGGGCGTTGGTCCCGCTTAACCCAAACGAGCTGACGCCTCCCAAACGCGTTCCAGGATGTGCTGGCCAAATGGTGGGCTGGGTTGGCGGCGTGATGGGGATTCGGTCCCATGGAATATGGGGATTGGGCGTTTGGAAACCAATGTGGGGTGGAATAACCCCGTGATGGAGGGACAGAGCCAGTTTAAGCAAACCGGCAATGCCAGAGGCTGCTTCCAAATGGCCTATATTGGCTTTTACAGAGCCCATATACAGAGGACGACCGTGGTTGGGACCCAAGACGTTGGCGAGGCTCAAGACCTCGATGGGATCTCCCAGCGGGGTGCCAGTGCCATGGCCCTCCACGTAATCCAAGTTCTCAGGGCGAGCGCCGGCTACGGTGAGAGCCTTTCTTATCAGGTTCTCCTGAGCCAGGCCATTTGGGGCGGTAAGCCCGTTGGCTGGACCGTCGTGATTTATGGCCCAACCGTTGATGCGAGCCAGAATGGGATCGCCATTGTTCACGGCCTCAGGGAACCGCTTCAATGCAATCACGGCGCATCCCTCGCCACGGCCATAGCCGTCGGCTTGGGCGTCAAAGGTTTTGCAGCGGCCATCTGGGGATAAGGCTTTCATTTTACAAAGGCCTGCGGTGGTTCTCGGATCCAGCATGAGGTTGACGCCTCCAGCTAGAGCGAGATCGCATTCCCCATTCGCAACAGCCTCGCAGGCCATGGCAATTGCAGTGAGAGAGGAAGAGCAGGTCGTGTCAATGTTTAAGGACGGGCCCTGCAATCCCAAGGTGTATGCGATGCGGCCTGCTGTAACGCCTCTTGCTGCGCCTAGTGGCGTGAATGCGTCAAGTTTTTGGGAGGCAGTCAATTGAGCGTAATCATCGGAACTCTGGCCTATGTAGACGCCTGTTTGAGATTCACGCAGCGCCTGAGGGTTTTGGGCCGCGTTTTCCAGTGCTTCCCAGGCTACTTCAAGCAGCAATCTTTGTTGGGGATCCATGTGCAAGGCTTCTCGTGGGGTTATGCCAAAGAAATTGGCGTCGAACAAATCAACACCATCCAAAAATGCGCCTTCTCGCACATAGGACTTATTTTCAGCCTGTGGATCTGGGTCGAACCAGGCGTCTGCGTCCCATCGATTTGAGGGAATGGGGCCAACAGCATCGCGGCCATTCATGAGCAGGTTCCAGAAAGAGTTCAGATCGCTAACGCCTCCTGGGAATCGGCAACCCGCGCCTATAATGGCTATGGGCGTTTTTTGAGGATGCAGTTTTTGGCTTTGTTTGATTTTGGAGGGCGGCCTTTCGGAAGCTGTTTTTGCGAGGTATTGTGAAAGCGCTTCCAGGTTGGGGTAGCGCCAGACCAGGGTGTCTTCCAAATCCAAACTTAGCTGCTCTCCCAGATCCGCTGGCAATTGAACGGCTCGCACCGAGTCTAGACCGTAATCGGCTAATGCTCTTTTGGGTTCTATGTGTTGCGGGTTCAGGGCGAGGTGTTCTTTCAACCAATCTAGGATCATCTTGCGAAAAGGTGCGGTTTGCAGCTCTTCTGTTTCTGGTTGGGTTAATTCAGGGTTTTCCGCCTTGGGAGGTTCAGGTTGAGTCCAGAACTGGAGGGCTTCCAATTCACCGCTCAAAAATGCCTGTTTGCAAGCCCTACGCTGGATCTTCCCGCTTGAGGTCTTAAGGATGGAGCCTGGTTTGATTAGCACCAGAGTTTCCAGGCGTTGATCGTGGTATTCCCAAATCGCTGCGGAGACTTCCCGTGCAACTTCTTCTATGTCTGGCGGATCCTTGAGTCTGCGTTTAACCTCATTGACCAGAACCAGGCGTTCCTCGCCATCTCGGTCCACTGAAAAAGCGGCAGCGTTGTGGCCCAATGCTTCGTGGGCGTTAAATGCTGTAAGTTCAATGTCCTGAGGGTAGTGATTTCGGCCCCGGATGATGATGAGTTCTTTTAGGCGACCGGTGATATATAATTCGCCATCTTTGACAAAACCCAAATCACCGGTTCTTAGGAAGGGTCCTTCGCCCGTGTCGGCCAGATGGGCGTCAAAGTTTTTTACGGAGGCTTCTTCATG
>JBNKOV010000821.1:0-2922 GCA_050294955.1 Holophagae bacterium | reverse complement strand
CCAATATCTCAAAAGAAGAGATGGAACAGCAAAATATGCCATCTGATTTTAATAATCTCACGCCTTTTATGAGCAAGTATCCAGGCGGCCTAACATCGCGCAGTCCGGAGGCGGATGGTTCAGAAGGTGTTTCCCAAGAGATAGAAGCGCCTGTTCTCACCAAAAGAGTATCTCCCAGATATCCAGAGAAAGCTTTAAAAAGCAAGATCAATGGCGTCGTCATTCTAGACGCTATTTTTGGCAAAGATGGAATGGTTTACGACATTTCGGTTGTCCAAAACTTGGGAGATTGGCGATACGGATTTGAGAGCAATGCAATTAGCGCATTAAAAATGTGGGAGTTCACTCCAGGAAAAATAGACGGGAAACCCGCCGAAGTCAGACTGACCTTAAAACTGGAATTCTTTCTCAAGCCCTATCCAGGGCGGTAGAGCGATCCGCGCCCCACATTTGTAAGTTCAAAAAACAAAAAAATCAGAAAAGGGGTTGACATATAAACTCAGAAGCGTACAATTACGACAATTTAGATTTTGGGGAGGAGTATTCCCATGCTGTCTGTCAACCTAACTGCAAAAATTATCGTGGTACTAGTACTAATCGTGATTATTAGCGGCGGCGCGGGCTAGCATAAAACGAATTACAGTTTTTTAAAGCCCGCGCCTCACAGAGGTAGCGGGCTTTTTTAGTTTTAGGAGGAAGCACGAGATGAGCGGATACAGCAAATTAAACATTAAAAGCCTGATCCTACTACCTGTCCTGGTGATTGTCCTACTACCTGTGCTAGTGATTATGAAGGGGCCTTCCACCTAAGCAAACTCAAAGCTTAGTCGGAGGCCCCTAAACTGAATACAAACGGTTTAGGGGCTTTTTTGTAGGTAGAGGCCCTACAGAACAAACACTCCGGGAGGCCCCCGTCAGGGAATCTTTTTAAAAACAATGGATCATTAAGATGAATCCAAGGCGTCTTCCAATTGATGCATGTGATATCACAATCATGATCTGGTTTTAAGAGGTTCCTCGCAACTAGCGGGTTCGATATTTCGAACCCTGGCGGAAGTGTATTCAAAAGTGCATGCGCTCTGAGATTTTATATTAAAGAGCGCGTGAAACGGGAGACGTGTACCCATTTTCAGGGTAGTTTAGGAGCAAAGTACATGCAAAGTGATAAAGTTAAATGCAGACCGCCAGCGCGGGCCATGTTAAAAGCTACGGGGTTGACCGATGAAGATCTCACAAAACCCCTGATCGGCGTGGCCAATACCTGGACGGAAGCAACCCCTTGCAACTACCATCTCCGCGATCTCGCGGAGCAGGTGAAGGAAGGGATTCGGGCCGGAGGCGGCACGCCGATTGAATTTAACACCATCTGCGTGTCAGACGGGATCTCCATGGGGACCGAAGGCATGAAGGCCTCGCTCATCTCCCGAGAGGTGATTGCAGATTCGGTCGAGTTGGTGGTTAAGGGCCATTCTTTGGACGGGGTTATAGCGCTGGCAGGTTGCGACAAAACCCTGCCGGGAACGGTGATGGCCATTGCCCGTATGAATCTGCCAGGCATGATGCTTTATGGAGGCTCTATTCGCCCCGGGCGCTTTCAAAACAAGGACGTAACGGTCCAAGATGTGTTTGAAGCAGTGGGCGCTTGTGCTGCGGGTAAAATGTCAGTTGAGTCCATGAAGGACCTTGAGAACAAAGCTTGTCCAGGCGCCGGCGCATGCGGAGGACATTTTACAGCCAACACCATGGCCTGCGCCATGACCGCGCTCGGCGTCTCACCCATGGGTTTCAACGATATTCCCGCATTGGACGAAGAGAAGGCCGAAGGCGCCCGTCAGGCCGGCGTCATGTTCATGGACCTGGTTAGAAAGGATATCCTGCCCCGGTCCATCATCACCAAGGCCAGTTTGGAAAACGCCATCCGCATCACGGCGGCGACAGGGGGCTCCACCAACGCGGTTCTGCATCTGCTGGCCATTGCAAGAGAGGCTGGGGTTCCCCTGGAAATCGACGAGTTCGACCGAATCGCAGCGGAAACGCCGGTTATTACCGATCTCAAACCCGGGGGACGATTCATGGCCACCCACCTGTATGCGGCGGGCGGGACGCGACTGGTTCTTCAACGGTTGATGCAAGAAGGCATGCTGACCGACGGCCCCACAGTCTCCGGTCGATCTCTGTTTCAGGAAGCAGAAGAGGCAAAAGAGGCTGCCAACCAGCCGGTTGTCTCCAACTTCCAAAAACCGTTCAAACCCCGAGGCGGCTTTGCCATCTTAAAAGGAAACCTGGCGCCCGAGGGTTGTGTGGTGAAACTCTGTGGCCACGAAAAACAGAAACACGAAGGACCCGCAAGGATTTTCGACTCCGAAGACGACGCCTTTAACGCCGTGAAACGCGGAAGAATCAAGGCCGGCGACGTGGTCGTCATCCGTGGCGTTGGCCCTCGCGGCGGTCCGGGCATGCCCGAAATGCTGGCAGTGACCGCTGCGCTCATTGGCGCCGGCCTTGGGGACAGCGTCGCTCTGATGACCGATGGTCGATTCAGCGGCGCAACCCATGGTTTCATGGTGGGCCACATGGCTCCAGAAGCGGCTCAAGGCGGGCCTATCGCCCTTCTCCACGACGGAGACCAGGTGGTGATCGACGTTAAAACCCGTTGTATCTCCACCGATGCGGATCTGGATAAACGACGGGTGGCCTGGACTCCCGACAACAAACCGTCCATGGGCGGTGTTTTCGCCAAATACGCTCGACTGGCGGCTTCCGCCTCTCAGGGCGCGGTCACCATGGTTTAACGAGTTACATTTTAAAAAAGCTGAGAAAAGCGCATAGGAGATTGATCATGACCAGGATTTTTTGGGAGAAAGATGCAAAGCCGGAAACCCTTTCCGAGAAACGCGTGGCCGTATTGGGCTATGGCAGTCA
>JBNKOV010000820.1:0-2923 GCA_050294955.1 Holophagae bacterium | reverse complement strand
GGACACCGCATTGGTCGATAATTCCGGAGGCCCCTTTGTCCAAGAAAATAAAAAAGCCGTCTCTCATTCCAACCACAAGGGCGTTACCGCCAAAAAGGCCAGCAAGGGCTACGAGATGAAAAATGCCTACAAAACCTACAAAGGTTCCGGCGTAGGCGGCTGGCGACCGGATAATTGGGACTATCTTGTTGGCAAAACCGTGTTGCCCTTTGTCATGGGCCATATGTTCAACCAGAAACTGGGCGGCAAGGGCCAGGAAGGAAACCTCACCCCTATCAGCAGCTCCCTGAACTCCCAAATGTACCACGGTCACGAAAAACAGCTCCAAAGCTGGGTGGGCAAAAGCGCAAGGCATGGCTATAACTACAGCATTGAAGGCGCTTTCTCCAATGCCGGCGTAGCCGCCAATTCCCTTTGGGGCAACTTTAGGAACCAGAGAGACAACCTCAATCAATACTATCGCCAGCCCAACTCCGAAGACGATTTCAAGGGATGGATCAAGGACACCGTGCCCGACGCGATTCGGGTCAAAGTCAATTTATTGGAGAACGATGGAACGGGCAATGATCACTACTTCGTTTACCCCCAGCAGCAGATCGTCTACACCCATTTCCCTTAACTCGATATCATGACAAATGAAGCTGCGACCCATCAGCCGCAGCAATCAACGCTTCATAATTCTAGGCGTTATCAAGGCAAAACAGGCCCCGGAGACTAGCAACGTAAGGCCCAGAGATGAAACAAGATGGGTAAGCGGCATTTCAGTGCCGTCCGAAATCAGACCCACCACGTAGATGGAAAGAGAAAGGGCAAGGGTTGCAAAACCCAACTCAGCCGCAAAGACCCGGCCCCGAAAGGACTCAGCCACCATGCGTTGCAGAATCACCGTAGAGAAAACCCAAACAATCCCGCCGCCCATATGACCCGTAAACACGCAGAGCAGGGCCAGCGCGGGATGATTCACAAAACCCAGAGCCACATAGGGCAGCCCAAAAAGGGCAAAGCCCAGCAGGATCGCTCGCAATTGACTCTCCGTGTTGTCCGCAACCCAGCGCCTGCCCAGAACCGGCCCCACGCCCGTGCCCAGCGCGCGGGCCACAAACAAAGCAGAAACCCCCAGGTCGGGGCGGCCATTGAAGGAATAAACCCCTTCGCCCAGCAGGGTTAGCACCAGTTGGACCCCGCCGGCCAGGCCAATGCCCGCCTTAAACATCATCACCAACGCCACCTTGGAATGGGCCTTGATGTAGCCCAACCCGGCAATGAGATCGCGAATCCCCAAAATTTGAAGCAGATCGCCCCCTTCGGGCCGATCCACACGACGGCAATACTGAATCCGCATGATAAACAAAGCGCTGGCCAGAAAGCTCAAAGCGTCAATGCCCAGCACAATGCGCCAACCCAGCAGATGGGTCGCCAGCCCGCCCAGAGCTGCGCCCAGAGCGTACATCACCGACCAGGTAAGCCCGCCCAGCGCATTGGCCGTCGTCAGTTCCTTCTCGGGCACCAGATCCGGAATAAGGGCCGATCGAGCCGGCTCAAAAAACGCCCCCACCGTTGCCTGCAACAGCGTTAGAGACAGCGTGAGCGGCACAGCCCATTGTGGAAGGAACGGCACAACAAAGTAGCACGGCACAATAAGCAGCCGCAGGAAATCCGCCCACAGCATGATATTCCTACGGCAGAACCGATCAGCCGCCACCCCGGCAGCCGGGCCAGCCAAAAAAGCCGGGACCAGCTTCATAATGAAAATACCGCCAATAGCTTGAGCCGCATTGGCCCCAATCTCCCGCAGCATCGCGATCAGGGCGAGGAGACTGAACCAATCCCCCAGCAGCGAAATCGTGCGGCCAACAAACAGCATGCGAAACGCGGGAAGTTCCCGAAGCAGGGCCACATAACCCAGCGCCTGACCATCATCTCTGCTCATATCCAGCTCCCAAAAAAACCTGCCGCGCAACTCAGCCTCAGGCATGGTATCAGAAAACCCGGTGATTTAACACAGAACCTTGCGCCGCCCCCCAGCCTGACGCGGCCCCTATCCCTATATCTGCAACACTTACACGGGACAGACCCGTTGAAAATACTGGGCTCAACGATATTCCGGACTCATTAAATGGAAATGGATGTCTCCTCAAATGCAGACACCAGGTGTTCCTAGTGGAGTCATGGCCCATTTTGGAACACTTACACGTAACAGGCCCGTTGAAGATTCTGGATTAATTCGGGTTGTGGCGTTGATTCGCTCCTAAGTCAATTGCAGCGTCGGTTAGGCGGCAGGAAAACGACGCTTTCACGGGCTTGACGCCTTGACCACGCAGTCTAAAACACTTATACGGGCCAGGCGCGTTGAATGTGCTGTATTAAAACATGTTACAAGGGCGGCAGCCTCATAACCCTGTGAGAGTTCCAAAATAGAGGGCTTGAGCAATGACCCATAATCCCGCCGTCGTGGGCTTTTTGATTTTTGGCCATCATTTAAACAAGGAAATTTGTCACCGTTTATGGAGACACCCCTGTGGACACAAGGGGCCGGTTTCCTTAATTAAGGAAACCCCTCGTTTTACACGGAAGAAACAGAAAGACCGGTCCAAAATTTCATCACCTTTGTTTTAAGCCTCTCAGAAAAAAGGATCTTGAATAAAAAAATCGATTTGGCACGGGGTTTGCCTGGTAAATGCTCTGTAAGGAGGCGCGAAATGCGGCAGACTCAAATTCAAGGCTCAATCATCCCATGGGGATTGAATAAAACCCAAAGCGGTTCCTCACCCATGGGCGGGAACCTCAGGGTTCCACCTCTTGCATTGCTGCAAGGCGCCAGGCCGCAGCATGGGATATTGCCCATTGCGCCAAGATCGCACATGCGGTCTACAAAGAGATCCTGGCCATTTGGAGATGCGGCCTCAAAATTGGCTGCTCTTCA
>JBNKOV010000819.1:0-2926 GCA_050294955.1 Holophagae bacterium | reverse complement strand
ACATTGTCAAAATAACCTGTACCCACTTCACGCTGGTGTTTTGTGGCGGTGTAGCCATGAACCTCACTGGTGAATTCGGCCTGCTGCAATTCGGAATAGGCGCTCATGCCTCGTTCCTTATAGGATCTTGCCAGTTCAAACATGCCGTGATTCAGGCTGTGGAATCCGGCTAGGGTTACGAACTGAAACTTATAACCCATAGCGCCCAGTTCGGTCTGGAATCGTCCGATAGTGTTTTTGTCAAGATTCTGTTCCCAGTTAAATGAAGGCGAGCAGTTATAAGCAAGTTTCTTACCGGGATACTTCGCATGGATAGCCTGAGCAAAAGCTCTAGCATCTTCTAAATCTGGCGTAGAGGTTTCGCACCAGACTAAATCGGCATATGGGGCGTAGGCCAGACCGCGGGCAATGGCCACATCCAAACCGCCGGTAATGGCATGAAAACCCTCTACCGTGCGTTCTCCAGTCATGGCGGCCTGATCATAAGGGTCAATATCGCTGGTTAAAAGCCTTGCGCTGTAGGCATCCGTTCGAGCCACCAAAACCGTCGGAACTCCCATAACGTCTGCTGCCAAGCGGGCAGAAATGAGAGTCTTGATGAACTGTGCAGTAGGGATCAGGACCTTGCCGCCCAAATGGCCGCATTTTTTTTCCGATGAAAGCTGGTCCTCGAAATGAACACCAGATGCGCCTGCGTCAATCATAGCCTTCATGAGTTCGAATGCATTCAATTGACCGCCAAAACCCGCTTCGGCATCCGCTACGATAGGAGCAAACCAATCGTGTTTCGTGTTTCCCTCGCCATAGTGAATTTGATCAGCCCGCTGAAGCGTCTGATTGATTCGCTTTACCACCATGGGTACGCTATTCGCCGGATAGAGGCTCTGGTCCGGGTACATTTGACCGGCCAGGTTTGCGTCGGCGGCCACTTGCCAACCACTGAGGTAGATGGCTTTCAGACCAGCTTTCACCTGCTGCATTGCCTGGTTTCCTGTAAGAGCGCCCAACGCGTTTACATAGTCTTCACGCTCAAGTAAATCCCACAGCTTTTTTGAGCCCTTGTCGGCCAGGGTATATTCAATCTTAAGAGAGCCCCTTAGACGCAATACATCTTCCGGACTATAGGGCCGAATAATGCCTCTCCAGCGTTCATCCTGCTCCCATTCAATTTTCATTTTTTCAGCTTCTTCCAATCGCATCTCTCTCATGTTCGAACTCCTCGCTTTAAATCTCCTGACATTGAGCCTTGTTTCAAAATATCTTGATTTGCTTCGCCTCAACGGTTCAGGGAACGTTGGGGCTTTCGCTCAAGAAATCTGAGAAATGTTCTTCTAGGAACAATTTTTGCGCTACATCTGCAGCTTTGCGCCAATCGATGCTTCTCTTGTTGCCTGTTTCATTTAGAATGTTGCTCAGCTCTTCCTCAAAAACTATTTCAACAAGATTTCGGTTGACGGGTTCACCGCTATCCAAAACCACCTTATGGTGAAGCCACTGCCAGATCTGAGCTCGAGAAATTTCCAGAGTAGCCAGATCCTCCATGAGATTGTCCCAGGCTACACAACCAATATCATCCAACCAGCCCATCATGTAGGCGATCCCAACACGGATGTTAGTCCGCAGTCCCTGAAGTGTTTTTGGTCCTTCGCTTCGTGGCAGGAGATCTGGGTATTTCAGTTCGGGGTCAGGAATAACATCCATTTGATTTTTTCTTTTAAATGCCTGCTGTGCGCATCCAATAAAATAGGGATGTGACACCCAACAGCCATCATGGCCCCATGAGGCTTCCAGTTCTTTGTCTTTAATCACCTTGGCGGTTTGTTCCTCAACCGTCTTGGAATCTTTGCCTGGAGTAAAGGCCGCCATGCCACCCAAGGCGAAGGCGCCTCTTTTATGACAGATATGGATGAGCCGACGAGCGTAATTGCGCATCCAATCGCGATTCATTCCAATCGAGCTGCGATCCGCCATCACTCTGTCGGGATGCGCCTTGAGGGTCTTTATGTCAGAAAAGATTTTGTCCCATCTGCCCACATTCAGGCCCACAGCATGGTCTCGTAATTCATAGAGAATTTCTTCCACCTGAAAAGCTGCTGGGAGAGTTTCTATTAGAAAGGTTGCTCGAAGGCTGGAACGACCAAGGCCCATTTCCATCTCAATCTTAGTGAAAACGCCATCCCACCATCGGGCTTCCAGGTAATGTTCCATTTTGGGAACGTAAAATTTGGGCGTTTTTCCTCGCTTCATTAGTGGCGCTGCCATATGAAAGGCATTCACCGCCAGGTCAAAAAGCCCTGCTGAAACGGGGGTCCCATCCACTTTTACATGGGTTTCATCCAGGTGCAAGCCACGAACGCGAACCATTAGGGTGGCCATGTCGTTGGGATTCAGTTGGTAGTGTTTCTCCTTTCCTTCAGATTGCTCAACATGGCTCAATTTTCCATTTGCTGCGCCAATAACATTGGCGATTCCGTCTAAAACATTCTTCCAGGAAGGTTTCATCGCATCCTCAAAATCCAACATGGCGCAATCGGCGCGATTTCCCATGTTATTGCGAGAAAGCATGTTAATCACCATCTTAGTGGAGTTTACCGGTCCGGTGATCTCCACTCTGCGGCATTGGAGGTCCTTTGGAATGGGCGCCACAGTCCAATTGCTTGTTACCATTTGAGATTCTTTATCGAGGTAATCCGGCAATTGCCCGCTGTCAAATTCAGCTTGTCTTGCTTTTCTTGATTCCAATAAATTTATCCGTTCGGGATTAAAATTCCGATGGAGCTCAGCAATAATTGAGAGCAACTTTGTTGGAAGAAGAATTTTGTGCTTTTCCGAGAATCCAGGAGTTACATCAATCCCGAAAACTGAATGATGGGAACATGTTTCTGGTTTAGATTCTTGTACTTGGACTGTCATGAAGGGTCTCCTT
>JBNKOV010000818.1:2696-2927 GCA_050294955.1 Holophagae bacterium | reverse complement strand
CCTTTACCATGTCTAAAAGCCTTACCCGCTATGGTTTTAGAACCGGCGCTTTGGTTTTTGCAGCAAAGGAAGAGAAGACGGTCAAGGATGTTGCTCAGGTTTTAGGCTCCAGTATTCGAGTTCACTGGTCCAACACCTGTCGCTTGGGTCAGGTTCTGTTCAGCACCATTTTCCGGGACAAGGAACTGTTGGCGGAACTGAAGAAGGGACAGGCCTATTTCGCAGACTTGT
>JBNKOV010000818.1:0-2686 GCA_050294955.1 Holophagae bacterium | reverse complement strand
TGTAATAAACGCGGCGCGATTTTTGTAGAAGAGGCCAGAGAAGTAGGACTGCCTCATACGCCGTTCCATGGAGGGTTCTTCTTGACTCTGCCCACGGACCGGGCCGGTGAGGTTGCGGAACGTCTGCGGGAGGCGAATATCTTTATGGTTCCTCTTTCCAAGGGCGTGAGGGTGGCGCTTTGCTCCATTCCCACTCAGCAAATCTACGGATTGGCGGCTCGCGTGAAAGAGCTGTTCAAGTAGGAGACCGCATTGTGAGGGACGACGATCAGGCCTATACCAGAAAGGGCTTTTTCGGGGAGTTCTTTTCAGCGTTCAAGAAGGGCGTTTCCAATCATTTGGATCGTAAGATCGCAAAGGTTTTGGAGGCGCCCATCCGTCCGCCCGGCGCCCTGGAAGAAGTGGAGTTCCTGGCTGCCTGCACCCGTTGCAAGGCTTGTGTGGAGGCCTGTCCGCCCCATGCGATCCGGCTCATGCCCATTGGCGGCGGGGTGGCTGCGGGGTCTCCCTATCTGGAGCCTCGAATCCAGCCCTGCCAGCTCTGCGACGGGTTCCCCTGTATCGCCGCCTGCGGCGACGGCGCCCTTCTTCCGGTTCCCAGACCGGAAAACGTGACCATGGGGTCCGCGATTATTAACAGGGAAAGTTGCCAGACATGGGACAACAAGGTTTGTAGTCTGTGTTACGACGCCTGCCCTTTCCCGGAGCGGGCGATTATGATCGATGAAGATTTTCATCCCCAGATACTTGACGCCTGTGTCGGCTGTGGTTTGTGCGAAAAGGCCTGCCCTGTCACGCCGGTGGGCGTTAAGACTCTAAGCCCCGTGAATTACCGGGCCTGGCGGGTGGAGGACGAGCTTTATTTCGGGTTGGTGGAAAAAGACGAACACAAGCCCTGACCATTGCATTCAGGGAACAGCCTCTGCTTGGATCATTTATTCAGAGAATTCATGGGGAAACACGGTTTTCTCTTGAAACCAACGCCCGGTAATGCTAAGTTCTTATGCTCTCTTTCGAGGGATCGCAATTTTTAAGTGAAAGAGATTATGAACACCCAAAACGGCCTTGAAGAACTCCACATTCCCGAAGTATTGCCCGTCATTCCGGTCCGGGAAGTCACCGTATTTCCCTTCATCATTTTTCCGCTGTCCGTAGCGCCGGAACAAAGCCTGAACGCGGTAGACACCGCCCTTAGCTCTCATCGTCAACTGGTGTTGGCGGGTCAGAAAGACCCCAATGAGGAGTCGCCAAAGGGGGAAAACCTCCACGAGGTGGCCACGGTGGTCACCATCATGCGCATGCTCAAATTGCCCGATGGGCGCATGCGAATTCTGGTTCAGGGATTGAGCCGTTGCAAGGTGGAGTACTACACCCGGGAAGCACCCTATCTGGAAGGCAAGATACAGGTTCTCAACGACATTGATCGCGGCGACCACACTCTGGAGCAGGAAGCGATCATGAGAAATGTGAAGTCGTTGCTTGAGCGCAGCGCTTCCATGGGACGCCCCGTCTCCTCTGAGGTCCTGGTCATTTCCGGGGGCATGGAGAATCCGGGCCGCCTGGCCGATCTGGTGGCCAGCAATACCGATCTCAAGCCCGGCGAAGGCCAGAAGATATTAGAGGAGTTGGAGGTCTTCGAACGTCTGAAGACGGTCAACGACATCCTGCTTCGCGAAGCGACCCTGCTGGAAATGCAGCAGAAGATCAACAATCAGGCTCGCGGCGAGATGGATCGCAGCCAGCGTGATTTCTACCTGCGCCAACAGTTGAAGGTAATTCAGTCTGAGTTGGGCGAAGGCAACGAGCTGCAGGATGAGATCGAGGGTTATCGCAAGAAGATGGCCGATCTCGAATTGCCCGACGACGCACGTGACGAAATTGAAAAACAGCTACGCCGTTTAGAGAACATGCATCCCGACACCGCAGAAACGGTTCTTATTCGAACCTATCTGGACTGGATGACCGAACTGCCGTGGGGCAAGAAGACCAAAGACAATCTGGATCTTAAACACGCCAAGAAGACCCTGGAAAAGGATCACTACGGACTGGCCGAAATCAAAGAACGCATCTTGGAGTTTCTGAGCGTCCGCAAGCTGAACCCCAATATGAAAACGCCTATCCTGTGTTTTGTAGGGCCTCCGGGCGTGGGTAAAACCTCCTTGGGTCAGGCCATCAGCAAATCCCTGGATCGGGAGTTCGTGCGCCTTTCCCTGGGCGGCCTGCGAGACGAAGCCGAAATTCGCGGTCACCGAAAAACCTACGTAGGCGCGCTGCCTGGACGCATTATTCAGGGCATCAGCCAGGCTGGAACCATGAACCCCGTGTTCATGATGGACGAAGTAGACAAAATCGGCCAGGATTTTAGAGGCGATCCCAGCGCAGCCCTGCTGGAGGTATTGGACCCCGAGCAGAACGCCACCTTCCGCGATCACTATCTGGGCGTGGCCTTCGACCTGACCCAGGTCCTCTTCGTATTGACCGCCAATACCCTGGACACCCTACAGCCCGCCTTCCGGGACCGTCTTGAAATCATTGAGATTGGCAGTTATACACTGGAAGAAAAAGTAAAGATTGCCCAGCGGCACCTGGTGCCCAAGCAGGTTAAGGAGCACGGGCTCAATAACAAGCGCATTAATTTTTCCAAAGCAGTATTGCACCATCTGGTTTCCGGCTATACCCGAGAAGC
>JBNKOV010000817.1:0-2929 GCA_050294955.1 Holophagae bacterium | reverse complement strand
TGAACATTTGGTTTTTGAGAGACTTCCAGAGAATCGGCGGGCGTAGTCTCACGCATTTTACCCAATCGGGAGCGGGCGCGGATGAGGTCGTTCTCGGCCTGAATAAGGCTCTGGTTCAACTTGGAAACGGCTTCATCTTCAACCGAAGAGGATGTGCCAATGGTGACAATATCATGCTCTTTTTCCAAATCTGTTTTCCGAACGATCAGGGCTTCGATGTCCTGCGTCAGAGAATAGACCGAGTTCTGAACAAAGGCCATAGCCTCTTCGTTTCGCTTGTATTCTTGCTCCAGGTCATCGTCTTTGTAAGCGCGGACCCAGGCGTCGGCCACAATCTTGGAAACTGCCGGAGACTGGGATATAAAGGCCACATTAACCAGGTGGGTTTCTCGTTTCTCCGAGATTTCAACCCCACGCTTGAGTATGGAGCGGGCTGATTCCCATTTTTTTCGGTGAATCTCTTCTGGAGTGAGAACGCGATCTTCTTCTGAGGGTCCAAAAAGGGAGCTGATGAGGCTTTTTGAGGTGTCTGGCGCGGGGAATTCCTGCTCAAAAAAATCCAGACCAAGATTCTCAATGACGCGATCCGTTACTCTTAGACTTTTCATGGTTTCGAATTCCGTGTTCAGGAATTCGTTTCGGAAGTAGTAGTTGCCGAACGCCCATTGCCCCGATTCACCGAACTTTAAGGTGTCCTGATGGAGCGGATCCAATTTCATGATAGCCACGGCCCGGTAGACCTTGGGCTTGGAGAAAAAAAGCGCCACGCCAATTATCGCGCCGAGGAAACCGGCCAGACCGATGATGACCATGTGCTTGCGAACCAGATCCACGTATTCAAGAATATTGAATTCTATCTGATCTGTGTGTTCATTCGTTGGTGGGAAATGTCCGGGTGTGTTCTGTTCCATAAATCTGTTTTGCCTTCAATCACAAAAATCCTAAAGCCAACCGACCTATTATAGAGCATGCCGGGTTTCTTGTCGAATGGAAAGCGCCTTGTTTTCCTCGACCACTGACCTCTCCCTCTTTCCGCCGGGTCCGCGCCTACGCACGAATTTTCGGTTTTCTTCCTATGTTTAACGTGTTAAATTGGATTCAGCGTTTGTCGGTGCTCTCGGAGCATAAAAAACAGGGGGAAAATAGCTTCCGTGTTGACCGCCGACTCGCGATGCACTATGCTTCCATGCTCCGAAAGAAGGCGCGATCTTTTGGATGTTACTCACTATCAGAGGCTTTTTCAATCCATGTTTTTTGCACAACTGAGATCCTTTCGGGCTTTCTCAAAGAACAGGCCTGAAAAACAGAGCCCTTGTTTAATCGGGGTTGCTTTCCCAAGCACAACCCATCAAAATAATGTAGAAGCCGATCCAGGGAGGAATATATGCCCGGTGAAACCATGATTACCCATGCCAGCAATGGCATTACGCTTCGTCTGAAGCTGGACAAGGACCCCAATGTCCTTGCCGACTTGACCCGCACTATTGGAGTGCTTCACGGAAATATCGGCGCCATCGATATTGTGAAGGCGACTGCTGATTACATCGTTCGAGATTTCACGATTGACGCCGCCAGCGAGGAACACGCCCAGACGATTGTTGAGGCGATCGAAAAAACCGAAGGCGTGTCTATCATTAATTATTCAGACCGCACCTTTCTCCTCCACCTGGGAGGCAAGATTGAGGTGAACAGCAAGTCTCCCCTGAAGACCCGAGACCAACTATCTATGGCTTATACTCCTGGCGTTGCACGTGTTTGTCGTGCGATTCACCAGAAACCGGAAGACGCGTTCAATCTCACCATTAAACGCAACACGGTCGCCATTGTTTCCGATGGCACCGCGGTTCTTGGCCTGGGCGATATCGGACCGCTGGCCGCCATGCCCGTGATGGAAGGCAAGGCCATGTTGTTTAAGGAGTTTGCTGGCGTAGACGCATTCCCAATCTGCCTGGACACAACCGATACGGAAGAGATTATTAAAACCGTCAAATATCTGGCGCCCACCTTTGGCGGCGTCAACCTCGAAGACATTGCGGCGCCGCGATGTTTTGAAATTGAGAAGCGTTTGAAAGCGGAACTGGACATCCCCGTTTTTCACGACGACCAACACGGAACCGCCGTGGTCATGGTGGCCGCCTTCCTCAACGCCATGAAGCTGGTTGGCAAGAAAGCGGAGTCCCTTAAGGTTGTGGTTGCCGGCGTTGGCGCTGCAGGAACCGCTTGCACCAAGATGTTGCTGAATCTTGGCGTGAAGAACATCATCGGCTGTGACCGCAAAGGCGCGGTTACTCGAAGCCGAACAGACCTTAACGATGCGAAACTGGAATACGCCGACATTTCAAACCCCAACCAGGAGTCTGGCAGCCTCAAAGAGGTGATTGTTGGAGCTGACGTTTTTGTAGGCCTCTCCGCTCCAGATCTCCTTGACGAACAAGACATTATTAACATGAACAAGGACGCCATTGTGTTCGCCATGTCCAACCCTGACCCTGAGGTTAAACCTGAAATCGCCTTGAAACACGCCGCCGTAGTGGCCACGGGTCGCAGTGATTACCCCAACCAGATTAACAATGTCCTTTGTTTTCCTGGCATCTTCAGGGGCGCCTTGGACTGCCATGCCACAGACATTAACGAGGAAATGAAGGTGGCGGCTGCGCAGGCTATCGCGGATTGCATTGATGAAAACGTACTGACTTCGGACTACATCATACCCTCCGTTTTCGACGCCGCCGTCTCTCAAGCGGTGGCCCGAGCTGTAATCAAGGCTGCTGAAGAAACCGGCGTCGCCAGACGCAGCGCAAAAACCTGAATTCATTAAGAAGAGGATAGATCATGAGTGATGACAAGCGAAAGTGGGAAGAACTTGCCGCAAAGAATTGCGCGGCAAGCCCCTGGATGCTCTAAACTGGATGAGTGATGAAGGGATCGA
>JBNKOV010000816.1:0-2905 GCA_050294955.1 Holophagae bacterium | reverse complement strand
GGTCTTTTTCAATCCACAGGATTTTTCGGACCCAGACGACAAAAGTCCATAAATGCAAAAAGGATATGGAAAACATCACCGCCAGCATGAAGCCGTTTAAATCTTCAACCCCCACCAGCCAGCCCGAGGAATCAAATTTCACAAAGACCGTGAGAGTCCAAATAAGCATCGCCATGGCTGCAATGGAAAAAATCAACATGCCTTTAGACTCGCCCCGGTGGATATTTGCGGGAAAGTGATAGGCAAACTGCAATAGCAGCGGGCCCAAAAGTAGGAACAACACCACCATAGCGTAGGCGTAGACCATGCTGTCCGTAGGACGAGACAAAACCAACATGCCGCCCAGGTTCATCATGGCGTAGACAAAGAAATAACCCGCCAAAAGCCAGGTATGAGACGCCTTTTTCTTAATGTTCAAGATAAGGGCGACAAGAATCATCCCAACAAGAGAGGCCATAAAAAAGGCAGTTGACACATAGGAAAACAGGAGCCAGGACATGGGTCGTCTCCTCTGGCGGTTATTTCTCCAATTCCGGGAACCAGTTCTTCTTCATGCGGTTACAATAGTCAACCAGCCATGATCTCTCCATGAACCAGGTTTTTAATGGCGTTTCATGAGGGGGATAGAGAATTTGGGCAAAGAAGCCAAAAGCGGTTGCGTCCAAGGAGGATGCGCGATCACCCAACATGAAGGGCTGGCTCTTCAGTGGCGCGGTTACAGCTTCCAGATCCTGGATGCCCATGGCGTAAATCGTTTCCCTGTCGTGAAGCCCCATGCCATGACCCATAGTACTCTTTTTAATCTTGTTCCGAATCTTGTTGGCAATTAAGCCGCGGATCAGGAAGGGCGCTTTTTTGAAAAACGCGTTGCGGGTAATATCCCAATTAGCATCCTCCACCCAACGCCCAAAAATAAGGACCCAATAGAGATGCTCCTCAAGGGTTCGTTGAACCAGAAGCGCCTCCCTGCGTTGTTCATCGCTCAGATGGTCGTCCAGCTTCACATCGAACGCTTTGGTCAGATGTTGAATGATGAGGCTGGAGTCGCCGATGGCCTGGCCATTGTGTTCGATATAAGGCAGTTTCCCTTTAGGCGCCCGCCTTACGTTCATCGGGTTGGAGACTGTCTTGTAGGGCACCTCGGCCATCCGGAGCCAGGTCTCCATTTTTGTGCAAAAAGGGCTGGCGTCAGGCAGACCCCAGATCCTGAAAAAGGGATAATATTTTATCAAGAAAAGCCTCCCGGTAAAGTTGTCATTCTCCCACGAATTTTGGGGCTGTGCAACTTATAAACCCTCAAAAAACAAAAATCTTGAGCAGTTTGTCAATCAACCCGGCGGATGAAGAGGCCAGAGTATGGGAAGGAGAAGAAAGACAGCGACAAACACCACAATGGCAAGGGGAATGCCCAATTTCAAATAATCCTTGAATCGGTACCCGCCTGGACCCATGACCAGAATATTGGCGGGATGAGAGATAGGACTGGTAAAGCTTGCAGAAGCCGCCATGGCTATGGCCATCATGCCAGTTTGTGGTGAAACGCCCAAATCTGAACAGGCCTTGAGGACAATAGGAGCCATCATCACCACCAGAGCAGCGGTAGGAATAATGGTGGTGGCGAGGGCAGTCACCAGATAGAGCCCGATAATCACGGGCCAGGGTCCAAAATTGCCCAAAGCGCTCATCACCCACTCCGCCAGCAAACTGGCCGCGCCGGTTTTCTCCATCGCAACGCCAAGGGGCAACATCCCAGAAATAAGAAAGATGGATTTCCAGCTAATCGCTCGATAGGCCTGATTCATGGTAATACAGCCCGTGAGGATCATGAGAGTGCATCCAACAACCGCCGCAATGGCAATCGAAAGCCAACCCATGAGTACGGGAAATAGCACGCCAGCAATAATCAAGGCGGCCCATGGTCCCTTTTCTGTACGCAGGGGTTTTCCGATTCCAGGCGTCAGCAACATGAAATCGTGATCGTTTTTTAATCGGGCCAAGGCTTTCCAGCGACCGTAGAACAGGTAGGCGTCGCCAAATTGAAAAGGCACATTGCGCAACTCCGTGCGGTGAATTTTTCCGGCCCGCCAAACTGCCAGAAGTTGCAAGCCATATGTTTCATGGAAATTGAGTTCCCTAGGCGTTCTTCCAACCAGAGTGGATCGGGGCGTAAGCACCGCTTCAGCAATACCCGCCTTCCTATTGACCATTGCGCTCAGATTAAAGCCCGGATCGGTTTCCACTTCCAGGTTATTGAACCCAGACAGAATTTTCAAAAAATCGCGCCATCCCTGGACAAGAAGCCGGTCGCCCTGCTCCAAAACCAGATCCGGACCAGGCAGGGAAATGATTTTATTATCACGCGTTACCCCATGGACATTGAAACTGAACGCATCGCCCAACCTGCTCTGGCGCAGTGTCTGTCCAATAAGGGGCGATTCCCCCGGCACAGTGACATTGAACATGCGTTCCTGAAGTCGATAGACGCGTTGGAGTTCATCAAGGGAGATATCCTTTGTTTCAAGAAAGGCGTCGCCTTGGCGCAACTTTTCCAAATCTTCCCAGGGACCGTGAACCAGCAGCCGATCTCCAGGTTGCAGAACCTGACCGGCCAGCAGGGTTCTCCTAAATTCTGATTCCCTGCGAATGGCCATAACCTTCACGCCGTAATGCAATTGATAGTTGATCTCCAAAAGCGTTTTCCCCAGGGACCGGTCATCTCCGGAAACCAAAAGCTCCATAACGCCCATATTATCAACATACAGTTGGCTCAAGTCGGCGTCCGTGGTGTGGGCAAAAAGACGCCGCCATTCCTTAACCTCTCTAAATCGGGTTAATTGACCTTGAACCAGAAGCTGATCGCCAGACCGAAGATGTTTGGTTGGGCCGGGCGAGGCGAAAACTTGAT
>JBNKOV010000815.1:0-2939 GCA_050294955.1 Holophagae bacterium | reverse complement strand
CTTTGTGCAGTATGGTGTGGTTGTATTCAATTTGCCCTGATAGCGCGGCGTTTACCTCTTCCAAATCAGTAGCTTTCTGTTCAATTTCCTGGCGATTGCTTTTTAAGGTGCGGGTCATGGAGTTGAAGGCGGTTATGACATCGTCCATTTCATCGCCGGTTTTAAGCTCCAGTTGAGTATCGAGATGACCCTTGCTGACCTGTTCGGCCCCGGCGATCAACACATGAAAGGCCGAAAGGAAACGACGCGCAAATGCTACGCCCGTCCAAACCCCGCCAAATAAAACGGCGAGGGTGGCCACCAGCATGATGCCCTGATTCAGACCCTTGATTTTTTCGGTCTTTTTTTGGGTGTGCCGAAGGTAGATATAACTGTCTCTAACATAGGAAAATCGCTGGGTGAAAGGGGTGTCTCTAGTGAAAATGAGATTCAACGATTGTCCTCGCTCCGCAACCGGGAAGCGGGCCACAAGATAGCCGTCGTCAAAGAGAACGGGTTCCTCGTCTACCTGCAACTCCAGACTCTGCTGAAGTCGGTTGGCTCTTTCCATTGGAAATGTAGAGGAAAAGTAACGGTCTGGGGTCGAATTACCCAGTTGTCCAAATTCTACAGCTTCCAGGCCATAACGGTCTAAATAGGGAATGATTTCTGAATACCTTTCGTCCCTGTACATTCGGAACAAGGCAGGCGCATGGGCGGTTTGAAGAGCGCCAATTTCGCTGAGATATTCTTTTCTCAATGCCTCTGAGGTTTCCACAATCTGGGTTTCGGTAGAGTCGGTTACCAGGTTCATGAGAATATCATCCACAAACTGTGTAGCCAGAAGGAATAGGAAAATAGATGGAACCAGGGTTAGCGGCAAAATGCCAAACACCAATTTGTTTTGCAGTTTCAAACCCGGTTTTCCCGCCCGCTTGTCCATGAATAGTTTGAATATGTTGCGAAACAGGATGTAGAAGAGAACCAGGAAAAGCAGAATATTGAGCGGTTTCAGGATGTTGATGATCAGGCTGGCCGCTTCTTTAGTTTTGGCGGTAACAAATAGATGGTAGGACAAACCGCCAATTAAGATGCACAATAAAATGAAAAGCAGGTTGAGCCAACGATTCTTCATATGACCATCCCCATGATCCGAGAACGAAGCAGGGCCTCTCCCCTGCCTCACCCTAATCCCGAGAAGTTTGAAACCTGAGGAGCCGTTTGAAAAGACGGTCAGGATCCACGCCCAACGTCTCAAAGGAAGAGGAAATGGGTTCCAACATGCCCACCATTCCGGTTCTCACCAGATCATAAGCGTCGCCAAATTGAGAACTTTGAAATCCCAAATCGGCTGCGTGGGTGCGCGCCTTTTTCACGTGGCTGGATTCATCTAGACGAATATGTCGAATGAGGCGAGCGAATCCCTCTACATCGGTTACTTTGGAAGAGCCCAACAAGGCGGTGAGACAGATGCATACACCTGAATCCAAGCCGGAGATTCGAGCGAAATGCACATCCAATTGACGGCTTCCAACTCTCATGAACAGACGCCGGGTTCTGCGTCTGATGGCGGGAATATCGTCTGGAGTTGGAAAAAAGGAGCGCGCCTTATGAATGAGCCAGTTATGCACGCGTTCTTCCGACTCAATTTCTAAAAGGGCCTGACGGTTCGCACGTATTTGATTTTCTTCAATGCGCTTACACTCGTGGTGAAAGATATTGATGGCCGATTCTTCTGCGCAGACCAGGATCGCCAGAATACGGGCCACCGCTTCTTGTCCTGCATCGTTTAAGCCTCTTAATAAACTAGCTTTAAGTTGATCTTCATCGGTGTAATCGCTCATGATCCTGGCTGCCCTCTTCTGGGATTCGGGCATCCATGCCAGTTGGGTTAAAATCTGGTAAGGCGTATCAGCGGGAATCTCGGCGTCGGGCCACTTGAAGCAGTATGGCGTAAATTCTGTGACGTCATTCAGTGCGGAGGGCAAATGATCCAGATCCGCTAATCCATCCTCTCGAAAGGCCTGAATGGTTTCCATTTGTTCATCAAAGGGCGCTTCAAAATTTTCTTCGTGCATGCATCTACTCTTTTCTATTACATAATGGTCTCAAATACGCAGACCTCCATACCTTAGCACGGAAGCACAAGAACCATCACAAATTTATTCTGAAAGATCCCGCCGCACAGGAAGCGGTGTGTTCAACACTTCAGCATAGAGGGCCTGGGCGCATGGCTGCACAAGAAACGGGATGAGATTGGGCAGGGAGTAATAGTCGCCGGTAAAATTGAAACGACGGGTGGGAACGCCTTCCTTCATCAGCTCCTTTTCCAGGGAATTGTCATCTTTGTTCAGTTGAAGCAATACAACCTGTGGCTTAACCCCCATTTTTTTGCTGTAATCTTTGTAGGCAGGCAAAAAGTACGGGGGCGTGTTCTCTTTCATATCGCTCACCAGCACGACCTGTTCCATGTAAAAGCGGGTACGAGCCGCCGCTTCCAACCCAATGCCCAAACTGGTGCAGCCCTGAGCTTTGATCCCTTCAAAAGCTTTTTCCCAATGGGATGCATCCAACCCACTGGCATTCACAGGCACAGCCTCTCCATCGAAGGCGTATACTCGAAGCGGCGCGTGAGTAATGCCAGAAACCATTGCGGCCAGCCGGGTTCCAATGGCAATGGCGTTCTCCATGGATTGAGATTTGTCCACCAACAAAGCTGTGGGCTTGTGGAGCCGTCCGAATTTTTTTACTTTTTTATCGGTGAGCCGTTTAAGAATGAGTTCAAACTCAGCCCCCAGATTCCCGAAACTGGCGGCAATAGCAGGTTTGTAAGCAGCGACGTTTCCGCCAGATTCGTTTAGTTTAGCCCGAATCAAGTCGCCAATTTGGGGATGGTTCAACAAGCCCCTGTTTTTGACGGCCTTCAAATTGTTGATCAATTCGGCTTCGGTCATGTTGGC
>JBNKOV010000814.1:0-2939 GCA_050294955.1 Holophagae bacterium | reverse complement strand
CTCTATTCCATCAAGTTATGTTAGAGTTGGCGGCGCAGTTCAAACCCACCATTAATAAAAACCTTCTGGCCATTGGCGGCGCCCTAAGCGGCGACTGGTATTCCCTTCCAGTCACCATGGTTGACCTCACCCTGAAAGAGCAGGGCTGGAAGAGCTTGTGCCTTGGAAGCCATTTGCCCGCAGAATCCATGGTGAAAGCCATTGAGCGACGAAAGCCTCAACTCTTTTGGATAAGTGTAAGTCACATCGCTAATGTGGAAACCTTCCTCAAAGACCACAGATTGCTGGCAGACGCCTGCGCCCGAAATCAGACATTCATGATCCTTGGCGGACAGGCCTTAACCCCTCAGCTACGTAAGAAACTGCCAGAAACCGTATTCTGTGACACGCTGGGCCACATGGTCACGCTCCTCAAACGGATCTTCGAGGGGCCAAGACCATGATTGACCGAAAGAGAATAGCCATCGTCGGCTCGGGAATTACAGGGCTAACCTGTGCGTGGCTTTTAAAAGATCAGTACCACGTCACGCTTTTTGAGGCCGCGCCTCGCCTGGGCGGCCACACTAACACGGTGGATGTGGAAACCACCAGCGGCAAGTATGCGGTGGACACAGGGTTCATTGTACATAACGATGCTACCTACCCCAATTTCGTTAAGATTATGGATCGCCTCGGCGTGAAACGACAAGACACCTCTATGAGCTTTAGCGTGCGCTGCGAGGACACGGGCCTGGAATACAACGGCACGTCCATCAACACCCTGTTCGCCCAGCGCAGCAACCTCCTGTCTCCCAAATTCTGGCGACTGATTCGCGGCATTTTTAAATTCAACAAATTGGCCAGGGCCTTTCTTATTGACCCAGACCGGGACATGACTCTCGGCAAATTTCTGGAAAACATACCTGCAGAGACCGTGCGCTATTACGTCATGCCCATGGGCGCCGCGGTTTGGTCCACCCCCCTCGAAGAGATGACCCGCTTCCCCGCTCTGTTCTTCATTCGATTCTTTGAAAATCACGGCTTTTTAAACATCGAAGACCGCCCCCAATGGAAGGTTATCCAAGGCGGTTCCCGAAACTACATCGCAAAAATGACCCAAGGCTTATCGGACCAGATCCACACATCCTCCCCGGTGGAACAGGTCAGCTCCCATTCGCAAGGGGCGTCACTGCGAGTCTCGGGCGATACCGTTCAATTCGATCAGGTCATTTTGGCCACCCATAGCGATCAGGCCCTGAAACTTCTGGCCTCGCCCACAGATGCGGAGCGGAACATTTTAGGCGCCATCCCTTATACCAGGAATGTTGCCTGGCTGCACACGGATACCCGTTTTCAACCCATCGCCAAACGGGCATGGGCCAGTTGGAACTACCATCTCTCCGGCGACCAGATGGACAAGGCCACCGTCACCTACAACATGAATATTCTTCAGGGATTAAAAGCGCCCGAGACCTTCCTGGTCACCCTAAATCCCCACCATGAAATAGACCTGGAACACGTCATCCGCAAGATCACCTACCACCACCCGCTTTTCACCCTGGAGGGCATGCAGGCCCAGAAACATCTGGGAGAGATTAACGGTCGCAACCGCATCTGGTTTTGCGGGGCCTGGCATCGCAACGGCTTTCATGAGGATGGCGTGTGGAGCGCCTTGCAGACCTGCCGTCAATTAGGAGTAGATTTATGAGTAGCGCAATATATTGGGGAAATGTCCGCCATAGAAGGAAATCACCCGTCCAGCACCAGTTCGATTACGACCTTTTCATGGTCTATCTGGACCTGGATGAACTGCCCGAATTGTTGGACAACCTGCGGTTCTGCTCCACAAAGGGCGCTGCGCCTGTGCGTTACAAAAGGACCGACTACATGGGACCTCACCACCTGGACCTCCACGAGGCCGTGAGGGAAAAGGTTACGAATGAAACGGGACTGAAACCCGAGGGACCCATTCGCATGCTGACCCACCTGCGCTATTTCGGTTTCTGCTTTAATCCGGTCACCTTCTATTATTGCTTCAATCGTGAAGACACAGAAGTCGTGGCCATCGCGGCGGAAATCACCAACACCCCATGGGGCGAGCGTCATACCTATGTCATGTCCCGGCCCTCCAAAACAGCCGCCAACGGCGCCGGAGCCTACCACTTCCCCAAAAACTTTCACGTCTCCCCGTTCATGCCCATGGAACAGGATTACGCCTGGTATTTCAATCCTCCAGGGGAGCGACTCTGGGTGCATATGGAGAATCTGCAGGACGGAGAACGGACCTTTGACGCCACCCTGACCATGGAACGCAAACCCCTCACACAGAAGACCATCAATCGGGCCATGATGCGTTTTCCCCTCATGACCTGGAAGGTTACCGCCGCCATCTATTATCAGGCTTTGAAACTTCGACTGAAGGGCGTTCCCTTCTTTAACCATCCCGAGCCCGACCAACAATTATTCGCCTCAAAATAAGGAGTCATACCTCATGGAAAAGACACTGTCGTCAAGTCGCCTGCTGCCCGGTGCTAAATCCATAAAAAGCCTGTGGGACCAGACAAGCCGAAAGATCCTCTTTAGCCAACTGGAGAAGCTGACCCATGGCAGACTTACCCTGCACTATGCAGACACAACCCATGTCTTTGGCGGAAAGAACGAAACCATGAAAGCCCGCATAACGGTGCATCATCCCTCTTTTTTCTCGAAGGTGGTTTTTGGGGGATCGGTTGGCGCAGGCGAGAGCTACATGGACGGCGACTGGGAATCGGACAATCTGCCGGAAGTCATTCGCATCATGACCCGTAATCGGGAAACAACCAATTCAATCGACAGCGGCTGGTCACTGGTGAAGCGCCCTATTTTGGCGGCGCTCCACGCACTCAACCGCAACACCGTCCAGGGCAGCGCCCGCAACATCGCCGCCCATTACGACCTGGGAAATGAATTTTTCAGCCAAT
>JBNKOV010000813.1:0-2944 GCA_050294955.1 Holophagae bacterium | reverse complement strand
TATGTTGAAGGTCAACATATCGTCGGTTCTCAAGGGGAGTGTGAGGTTTGCTTCGTTAAACCGCTTGGTGTATTCGTTTTGGCCCACCACGATTTCCGGCCCCAATCGTGCCTTGTTCCTGAAGCGGTAACCCACGCCAAAGGAAACCCGGCGGCTCTCGTAGAAGCCGTAATCGTTGGTGATGGAGAACTGGGGTTCCTGCACAATATCGCCTTCAATGTCCCATTGGCGGGTGATCTTTCTGTTAAAATAGGCCTTCACAATGACTACATCGTCTTCAATTTCGGGGGCCAGATCGAAGGTGAGACTGCCCATGCCAACGGTTACGTTGTAGTGGAGGCGGCGCTCGAACTCGTTTCGGAAGCCGGCGGAAATGCGGATCATTTCTGATTCGTCCCGCTTGTTGACGGTGGTGGTTTGATTGTTCGCTGGAATAAAGGCGTTGGTGAAATCGTAGGATTGCAGGCTGGCTTCCACAAACGGCCAGAACTGGGGTTTCAGCTTGTGAAGGTAGTTCACCATGAGGGTGGTTTCGGTTCGCTCCAGGTTGGAGAAGGCGGCAGTGGCTTCTTCTTCGTCGAACTCAACCTCATAGACCTTTGGCTGGAACTTCAAATGGCCTCGTGGTGTTGGTTGAAAGATGAGATTCAGGTCCACGGTGAGGCGGTCGCTGTATACTCGATCATCAATCTCCGAGCTGATTCGCTGTCTGTCGCGGCGGTAATTGACGCCTGTGTCGAAGTAGGACTTTTTGAAAATGCCGTGGAGGCGGGATTCTAGGCCGTATTCGGAGCCTCTTAAGTTGTCCAGATCCTGGTAGTAAACGTAGTTGTACGTGGCGTTGTTCTTCCAGAAAAGATTGGGGCTAATGCGCCACCAGGTGGACAGGCCTACCTCTGGGGAGATGGAAAAGTCTTTGTCTTCGTTCTGCTCTACGGAAAAAACGTTGGAGTCATAACCCAACTGGCGCAAGCCGAGAATGGGGGTGATGTTAAAAGCGCCAAAGCGCCAGAGAGCCTGGGATGATTGGATTTTTACGAGGCGTCCCTTATTGAATACATCGCTTTTAAAACGGCGGCGATCATTGGACTGGCCCAGGATGGGACTTGCAACTAAAACGATTAAAACCAGGCAATACATGAAGCGCATAGGAATCTTCTCCAAAATAACATGACCCGTCCTTTGAAATGACCCGCTTGATAAAGAAGGGGTGATGGGGACGGCGAAAAACAAACCCATTATACTCTTTATGGGTCAATTCTCCAGTTCAAATTTTACGGGTCAGTTCTGCCCGGCCTGAAGGATATCGAAAATGTGACGGGGCATGGATACGGTTCGGTAGTTTCTGTCCGCCACCACCATCTTGGTCTGGGCCGTAAATACCGGGGAGGAAAGGCCCTCCTTGTGAATTTCATAGTCGAAAATGATGAGGCGTCTGCTCAAGGTGGAGATGGCGGTTGACACGGTGAGCTTGTCTCCATAGGTGGCGGGCGCCTTGAATCGGCATTGCATGTCGGCCACCATCATGTACATGCCCTCTTTCTCCATTTCGGCGTAGGGTATGCCGGACGCTTCGCAGTACCAGGTTCTACCCACTTCACAATAAAGGGGATACACGCCGTGGTGAATGACACCCATTCGGTCTGTGTCCGCATATCGAATTTCAAGTGCCTTTTGACGCCATTTCATGGGCAGCTCCTCTTTCACGTTTTTGGAGACCTTGTCCCGCTTTGATTTTTGGCCGGCCCGTCTGCTGGGTTCCTATCGGCTTTTGCCGAGCCAGCCCCCATTATATCAATGATTTCCGTCAAACATCGTTCGGCGGGCTTTTTTTGTTGAAGTCACGCTGAAGCGTGAACTTGTGTGACATGGCTCATGTTTGGTGATTTTGCACTTGAGAATTGGATGTCGCTAGCCGTAGAGATAATTGTCGGCGGTCAGTCGGCATTGCAAATCTCTCCTTGCAGATTACTTACCCGGAAATGCACGTTCCGGGTTTTTTTTTGTTTGGCGGTTCGTGAGGCGCCAATTTTGGGGTGGTTTAAAGGAGTCTGGGTTTGCCTCATGGCCGATGCTCGGCGGCTGGGGCCTGTTTTAGCCTACTTGGAGCCGGCCTGCCATATTCTGGGCCATCAGGCGGGAATCGCTTTGCCTTCTTTCTTTACGTTTTTGTGAAAGATAGGCCAACCCGCATCATAACACTATACCATTGCTGCGAAGATCGATAGAATATGGCTAATCATCATTGATCATGGTGAGGAAGGGAGTGTATAGCCGATGAGTAATTTGGTTCTCTACAGTTATTGGCGCAGTTCATGTTCGTATAGAGTGCGCGTGGCCTTGAATTTCAAGGGTCTTGATTATGAATACCGAGACGTGCATCTGGTGCGCGATGGTGGCGAACAACACCAGGAGGCCTACCGGAAATTGAATCCCATGGGCCAGGTCCCCTGCCTGATTACGCCCGATGGCGCGCTCAACCAGTCCATGGCCATTATGGAGTATTTGGAGTTGGTGAAGCCGGAGCCCTCTCTCTTTCCCGGAAACCCCTATCAGGCCTGCCGCATTCGCGCGGTGTGCGAATCTATTAACGCGGGCATCCAGCCCCTGCAGAATTTGAACGTGCTCCAGGACTTGAAGACCCGTTATGGCGTGGACCAGGACGGGGTTGCCGAATGGGTCGCCCATTGGATCGCCAAGGGTTTGGACGCGGTTGAAAAAGAGGTGGCGCCTCATGCTGGCCGTTTCTGTTTCGGTGATCAGGTGACCGCCGCCGACATGTTCCTGGCCCCTCAGGTGTACAACGCGGTCCGGTTCAAGGTCGATATGGCGCAGTTCCCCACGCTGTCCCGCATTAACGAGGCATGCCTCAAGCAGTCTGTATTCATAGACGCAGAGCCGTCGCGCCAACCGGATGCAGCTCCCGCTTAGAGAGGTCGCGTTC
>JBNKOV010000812.1:0-2947 GCA_050294955.1 Holophagae bacterium | reverse complement strand
AAGCTTCAGGAGCCTTTGGAAACCACGTTAGCGCCTCATTTGCAAGCCGACATGGGTGTGCAACAAGGCAAACCGGTCGATGGAACAAGCCATCAGGCCCGATCCATCGCAGATTCTGTGAGAGTTGTTGAACTTGAGGGTCATAAGAATGAGATACTTGCGCCGCCCCCAACGCCTGAACTCATTAAGGAACGCCACGAGTACGCCATTAGTCTAGCCAGGAACAATCACCTAAAGCAATCCATAAAAGAGCTGGAAACATTATTGGAGCAGACGGATTGGCATGAAGCCATTTTCAACGACTACGTTGTGGTGCTTTCCTGGGCCAAGGAAAACGAGGCGGTTTTGAACCATCTCAGCAGAATCGACGCTCAAACCTCTCCAGAATATGTTGTTAATGCGGTCGCTCACTCGGCTTGGGAGTTGAAGCAATACGCTGTAGCCAAAGAATTGCTCGGTTCTCTGACCGCCCGAAACCCTGAGGATCTAAAGGCTAGGGTTGACTATTACCTGGTGGATGCTGAGGCGGGTTATCCGGATCGCGCTTTTGTGGAATTGGAGTCCATGAGGTTGGCTCACCCCGACCGAGTTGAAATTCTAAAAGGTCTGGCCCGGGTTTCGTCGATGAGGAATGGGGATGTTGCGCCGGACGCCTATTTCCGCAAGATTTTGGAGATAGACCAAAATGACCGAGACGCCCGTAAAGCGCTGGGCATGCTTGTGATAAATGAACCAGTTGTTGAGGTGTCTCCAGGCGGCGGCGTATTTGAGCCGGAGACAGAGCACCAAGAGGCCGTTTCCCTGATGAGAGAAGATCGATTGGGCGAGGCGCTTAACATCCTCCAATGTCTGGCGGAAGAGCCTCAGGCCCCGCCACCCCTTCTCCACGATTATATTTCGGCCCTGGCCTGGTCTGGACGGGACCCTGAGGTTTTGGAAAATTTGGACCGGATTGACCTTGAGGAAACGCCAGGCTTCGTTTTGGAGTTAATGGCCAAATCCGCGCGAAACGTAACCGACTTTGGACTGGCCAAGGAGCTGTACAGGCTTGCTCTGGTTGAGAATCCCAACTCATTGGACGCGCATATTGGCCGTATTCTGGTGAATGCGGACATGGGTGACGAGGATGTGGCCTACAAGGAACTTCAAGATCTCATGGTGGATCATCCCCATCATCTCCCCCTGCTGTGGACTTTGCAGGAAATGGCGGCGCGGAGAAAAGACGCTTATGTAGAACTGATTTGTTATCAGAACATTCTGGAAGTGCAGCCCAATAATATTCCCGCGAAGCGGGGACTGGTCATTAATACGTCGTTATTGGGGGCCGGGAAGATGGCGCTCGAAATGCTGGAAGATGATCCCACCTTGGATGTTCCACCCAGAATGCTTGAAAAGATCATGGGAGATTGGGCGGCCAGGCACGTGATTTGGGGCGAGTTTGATCAGGAAAACCCCAAGAACCGTTTTGCAGAAACCGACCTTGCCATTCAGTTGCTGGAAACCAATCTAAAAACCAACAGGCCCTATGGTGAGGAACGGTTGACCGAGACGCTTCGGGCGGAATTTGACCGCATGGTGGCCCTGCGAGATCGAGGCGACATGGAGAAGGTGATCGCTGCCTTCGAGGGCCTGGAGCCATATCATGATCGGGTTCCGGCCTACACGATTACGGTGGCTGCGGACGCCTACCTGGCCCAAGGCAAACCTGAAATTGCCCGGGAATTATACGAGAAAGCCCTGGACATGGCGCCGGGTCAATTTGGCGCAAACCTCAGTCTTTATTATGCGTTGCTGGAGAAGGAAAACAATAGACAGGCCCTAAAGCATATCGAAAAGATTGCCCGGCGCGAACCGGCCTTCCATCGGGTAAAGGGCTCCAGAGTGAAGGGGCAAAACTGGCGTAAGATGTCGTATGAGATGACGGCCCATCAGGCCCAGGCCTTTGTTGACAGATTGGGCGCGTCTCAGAAAAGACTTGAGGACATGAAATCACGGGCTCCGTTCAACACCGCGGTTCGTCATAAATTGGCGAGCGTGTACATGTGGCGGGGTTGGCCGGATCTGGCCATTGAACATCTCGATGTTTTAAAGGCCATGGATCCTAAAAACGTGGACTTGGACGTTTCTAAAACCCAGGCCCTTATGCAACTCAACCGTTTTGATGAAGTGGATCTTCGTGTCCACGACCTGATTGAGAATTATCCAGAAAGACAAGATGTAGCAAAGTTGGCGAGGGACTGGGACACCAACCGCGGATTTGCCTTTCATACCGAGATCCAAGGCGCGGAAGGGGCGGGCAACAATCTGGCCAGCAACGAGATAGGTACGGACACTTATTTGCACGGGCCGAGTTACAAGCACTGGTACAAGCCATTCGCCCACCACCATTACGCCTCTACAGATTTTAACGAGGGATCAGTCCGTTACGAGCGATACGGAGCCGGGCTTCGTTTTGATCGCGGGGAATACAGCGGTCTCCTGGAAGTCCATGCGGACGCCTTTGGCGGGGAGAATGTGGGGTTTACTGCAGGAGCGGATTGGCGGCCCAATAATTACTGGTCCTTTGGTCTCAGCTACAACAGCTACAGCAACAGCATTCCTTCGAAAGGCCGGTTGCAGGGTTTAGAAGGCGATGAAGCCGCTCTCAGCGCGACCTGGCGGTTAAGCGACATGCAAAATTACCGCATAGGGGCTCAACGCCAGGAATTTAACGATGGCAACACACGAGAAAGCGTTGGCGTAAGCGCCTTTCAGGGGATACGGAAAGGAGCGCGCTACCGTCTGTTTGCGGAAGCCGGCATCTACACTTCACGAAACGATCTGGGCAGTAACGTGATCTATTTCAACCCGGAAGAGGATTTCACCTGGAACGTGTTGCTGGACAACTACCTGCTCAATTTCAGGAAGTACAACCGCAAGTTCAATCACCGCCTGGTGCTGAACTACG
>JBNKOV010000811.1:0-2952 GCA_050294955.1 Holophagae bacterium | reverse complement strand
CCCAATTCAAGGCCACCTGTTGGATCAAAAATCATAAAGATAGTCAGCAGCAGCCCTGCCAGACTGATTACGAATGTAGCCAAAGCAGAAATGATTGTGCGTGGTGGATTGCGTTTATCTATAAAAGCGGCAAATGCCAACATGATACAAATGATCCGTTTCATTTCAATTTCTCCGATTCACGTTCGTAATTTGGAGTCGGTCTGTCTGTTCGGCTCCTATTTAGAAAGAACGAAATTTATTGAGAAAATGGCTCATCCTTATCAATTAAAGCCTATATAAACGAGGAGAGACGCTGGGAAGCGTCTCAGATGTTTAGGGTTGATGTTGATAGAAAACTTAGATTCAGGTTATGTCTTCCACCACTACGGCGGTGCCATAGACCAGGAGTTCTGCAGCTCCCTTCATGAGCATGGACGTAGAAAAACGCACATTTACTACAGCATTTCCACCTAATTCTCTGCATTCAGACACCATGCGATCCAACGCCTGTTCTCTGGCCTCACCGAGCATTTTTGTGTATTCACTGATCTCACCGCCAACTATGCTCCTTAAACCGGCCAGAATATCCCTGCCAAGGTGACGCGCGCGAATGGTGTTGCCGCGCGCCAAACCAAGAGTTCTTACAATCCGTTTTCCCGCAATACCTTCGGTTGTTGTGATGATCATTTGTCCACCTTCCTGTAGGGATCGTTTTTTGCCGCCTTCAAGCGATCGAGTACAACAGAGATAAACAGTAGCGTGAAGCCGCTTAAACCTCCAAAAATTAGGACCTTTATAAGCAGGTTCTCTGGGCTGGCGGCTATTTGCCATAATGTGAATCCAACGGTCAACACAGCCCAGATAATGACGATCAACCAGCCCAACCTTCGCATAAATCCACCCGCGACTGTTTTGGGCAACTCGTTCCACTCGTGGTCTCGTGGTTCTTTAAACCGGGTGTTCATGGAAACCTCCCTCATATTCTTCATATCTTCATATAGGGCGTTGCATTCCGCACAATTCTCAAGATGAATGCGTACTTTTTGCGCCTCGCCCTGGGTCAACTCGTGATCCAAATACCCGGAGAGCAGACCCATCCCAAGAGATTCACAGGATGTCATGGTTTCTCCTCCTTGTNTTGGTCCAGCCACGCCTGCCTTAAAAGAGTTCTGGCTTTATTAAGGCGAGACATCACTGTTCCGGAAGCTATGCCAAGAGCGTCCGCAATTTCCGCGTAGGATAAGTCCTGATAGTCTCTGAAGATCAGGATCTCCCTATAAATTGGTTTCAAGCTGTTAACTGCTTGCCATAGCTTCTTTTGTTTCTCTTGAAGGGTAAGCGCGTCTTCCGGGTTGAGGCCGCCTGTGGCGGGCTCATCTAGAATCTGGTTTTCCCATCCTCGTGTTTTCTGTTTCCTGAAGAGGTCAACACTCAGGTTGCGCACAATACGAAAGAGAAACGGTTTCAAGGGTTTGCTCGGATTATATGAATGGAGTTTGGAGAAGAAGCGAAAGAGTGTTTCCTGAGCCAGGTCCATGGCGTCATCCTTGGAGCCAGTTAACTGCAACGCCAGCAGATACAGTCCTCTGCGATAACGCTCGGCCAGTAGTCCCGCAGCATTCAAGTCGCCTTTGCTCGCGCGAATAGCCAGGTGACCCTCATCTGGCGATAAGTCTTCAGGTTGCACTGTCATGGTGAAGCTCATGAATCTCGCCTCCCCCGATCTTCTTGACTGGATTACGGGCGAGGCGATAAATTATTCGCAGAATTTTTGGAAAACTAAAAGATTATCTATTTTATAAGGTAAAAAGGGTTGGGCACCTTGAACGTGGCTAGAGCGAAGCCTCCTGAAAGGTCACTTTGCTGGTCGCCCATGGTAAAAAGAATGGTGTAGCCCATTTCCTCAATAGCCTTGCGTTTCCCCGCCTTATATTCCGCAGTATAGTCGTAGTGTTGCTTTTTGAAATGGATGGCTTCCCAGCCTTTGTAACCCGCGGCTTCCAGGTTCTTGACTGTTGCTTCTCGTTGATTTTCTTTTCTGCCAGTAATAAAGAAAATAGCAACGCCCATTTCCCGAGCCATGTTGTAGAGATTCTGGCTGGGGCCAATTGCCCATGCTCGGCCCTCTTGCACCCAACTGTTCCAATCGGCAAGGACAAAATTGAACTGGCTTTCCGCCAGGGATATCCAATTGCTCAGGGTGGTTTCGTCTATGTCAAACACGATTGCAGGTTTTTCATATTTTCCGGCATTCTCCTGTAGAAAAGCGGCTGCCTGATTCACTACCTGCGAGATTTCCTGTTCATATCGACCGGAGTAATAATAATTATTCAGCTGTTCCTTGAAATCAGCAATGTTTGGGGTTTCGGAATGGGCCATGACCGAAGGAAACGATTGAGCAGTACGTTGATCAGGCAATTCCTTCTTAGGGCCTTTGGCCCAGAGGGGAGAGGCAAACAGGGCAAATGCAATAATTAAAACAGGCGTTATGGTCTTGACTGGTTTCATGGAAAAGCTCCTCTGTAGGATCATGCATGGAGCATGAGAATTCAGGCTAATAACGGGTATGCGGTTTTCCTACTGGCGGCAAAGGGTCGCCGATACTTGTAGCCAATGCCAGGAGTCTACCACAAAAACGTTATCAGGGAGCTTTTTTAAAAGTGCTATTATTGTACGGTGGGGTGAGTTTGAGGCCTTCAAATAGCTGTCCCCATTCACACCCCTCGCCGATGTCTTTAGAAGGAGTTCACCTTAAACCGGACCAGGTAATTCTCCTCATCAACCGTCTCAATGGCGTATGCTTTGCCATTTTTCATGACCATGAGCCGCAGGGCCTCGTTGTTATGGGAATAAGAGCCCAGATACTTGCCATTTGGATTAAACAGGTCCACTGTATCCCGACCGGTGGCTTCAGCCCGGTCGTGCAGTACAACGAGATTTCCCGATTCCGTAGTCCAAATTCCGGATATG
>JBNKOV010000810.1:0-2952 GCA_050294955.1 Holophagae bacterium | reverse complement strand
TTTCAAGAGCCGCTTCGACAGTCGCCAACACAGCGTCTGATGAAGCAAGCGTTCTCAAGTCGGTCCCGGCTAAACCCAGGTCAGCGGCGGTGAAAGAAGAAAAAGTAACCGTAATTTCTTCCGTGGCCGCATTGCCCAGATGCGGAGTTGCATTTACAACAAAACTGACCCCGCCGGAGGTAAACAGGGTGACATTGTTAAATTTAAGATGGTTGTTCAGATCATCGATTTCAGCCAATAGTTCCTGGTACTCCAAGTCCAAGGACAATTTAGGCGGTGAATTGTCGCCGCCCATGGTTTCCGAGGCTGCCTGAGTTGCCAACTCACCAATCCTAGCAAGGGAATTGGTGACTTCTTCTAATGACTCATCAGCCAACTGGATCGCCGTGACGCCGTCAAAATGGGCGCGCTTGTTCTGCATGAGCGATCGAATATCGGATCTCAAGTTGTTTGAAAGTTCCAGACCACTGGGATCTTCATGGGCGCTTTGGATGCGTTCCCCGTTGGAAAGACGAGCAATCGTGTTGGTCTGGCCTTCCTGAGCGCGTTTAAGATTCAATAAAGCATTAAAAGAACTGAACTGTCCGGAAATAGCAACCATTAGAAACCTCCCTGTGGGTCGCGTCAACTTGACACGTTTATTTTGGCAAGATTAATGCCAAATTCCGCCAATCAACAAGTCTCTTTAAACAAGAAAGTTATGTCTGGGGGTAGATTAAAATATGGTTTTGTGTCAAGATGTGGGCAGAAAACACTCGGAAAAAATTTCCTCGTTTCCGGGGCATCGAGGTAAAAATGGCTATTTTAATAATCAATGGTGAGCAGGAACACGAAATTGAGGCCGACGAGAAAGACACCGTTCTTTCCTTACTCCTTAAGGCTCAAGCGAGTTATTGGGACTCAAATCACTCGATCGACAAATTATTGGTAAATGGCCAGGCCATACATCCACTTGACGAAGTTTCTCTGGGGAAAATCCCCGCAGCCGGAGCCACCGTGGAAATTACCCTAATTAAACTGGAAGAACGCGGTATTGGGGATACCCTCAGCGAAGCCCGAGACTACCTTGAAAAGTTAAAAAAGGGGTTTTTGGATATTTCTGAAAAAATCCGTAAGGACAACGACCCCGAATCCTATACAACCTTGGGTCAAGGCATCAATGGGTTGTCTACTTTATTAGATCTGTTTAATGTGTTTCGAGACGACGAAGGATTTCCCAGCGATCTTAATGAACGATTCCAGGAATTTCTGAACGAACTCAATGAAAAGACTCAGGAGTTGGGAGATGCCCAGGAAGCTCAAGATCCCACGCTCATCGCTGACATTCTGGAGTATGAGTTTGTAGAAGTTGCTGAAGAATTAATGGGTTATCTCGATGAATTTGAAGCCTTTCTCACGAAATAGAAAATGCCTGCCCAAGCACTGAATTTCCAGGATCTGGAGCAGCTCCGCCAAGATTTTGATGCTCGGATCCTGGAAATGCCCGAAATTGATCGGTTCTGTTCTTCCAGCTCGTGGATTCTTGCAGCCCGAGAGAGCTTCCACGCCTCCGGAGCGCCTGCTGTATACCGCTTTGACGACGGATACCTGGCCATGTTCCGCGAGAGCATGCATGGTTGGGGCAAGGTCTGGCTGCCAATGGAGGCAGCGTGGTGCCTTTCCTGTCCACTGATTGGGGAGGCAGTTCCGATGTCTCTTCAACTCAAGCAGTTACTTTTTACATGTTCGGCTGAATGGGATACAGCTATTTTAACTGGGTTGCCCTTGAACGGAATCTTGTGGAACGCTCTGATCGAAACTCTGGCCCCACAATTCAGATTATTTGGCGGTCCTGAAGTTTCTCGCCGCATTGCCTCTCTGAAGGGCGGCGTAGATGGTTTCCTTTCTCGGCGCTCTTCCAAATTTCGCGGCAACTTGAAGCGAGCGCAGCGCCTGGCTGAAGACGCCGGCTTAACATGGAAGATAGAAACGCCAGGCAACATCGAAAAGACCATGACCTTATTTTCCACCATGATGGATATTGAGGCTCGCAGTTGGAAGGGCCTGGAAGGCGTAGGGGTCAATCTGGGTCATATGAGAGATTTTTATGAGCGAATGTTGCAGTTGCTAGCTCCAGAAAAAGCATGTCGCATGGTATTCGCTGTGCAAGGAGATCAACCAATAGGCTACATCATGGGCGGTGTCATGGATGAACTCTACCGAGGTTTCCAGTTTAGCTTCGACAGTAAGTTCTCACATCTCTCTTTGGGCAATCTCCTGCAAATGAAGATGATCGAAGTATTAAGCGAAGAGGGGCTCCAGTATTATGATTTGGGGACAGAGATAGAATACAAGCGTCGCTGGGCCGAAAAATCTGTAGTCACCCACGCCATGATCATCAAGAAATAGTTTGATGAGACCGGTCTCCTCAAACTGTGTGCTAGAATAATGACACAAATCTGGAGGCCATTATGAAAAATTTTGGATGCCTTTTGCTTTTTGCTCTTCCATTCGCAGGTGTTGGGGTGTTCATGTTTCACCTCACCTTCTCGTTTACAGCTCAATGGTTTGGAGCCCGGGATTGGGTGGAAACCCCTGCGAAAATCGTTGGACTTGAGCTGGTAAGCGAAACAGATTCAGAGGGAAGTGTGTATTATGAAACCCTTGTCGCATATAACTATACCGTGAATGGGGCAACCTACCAGGGAAACCGGACCTCCATTAGCTCAAACGACGATTTTGGCGACTTTCAAACAAAGATCTATGATGAGCTTGAACCCTATTGGCTATCGGGAGATCCCTACCGTTGCTTCGTTGATCCGGACGAGCCAGGAAGAGCCCTTTTGAAACGAGAATTTCGCTGGGGCCTTGTTTTCTTCCATCTGGTGTTTGTGGTCATGTTCGGCGGCGTGGGGTTTGGGCTGATATTCTTCTGCCTCTACTCAATGAAAAAGGAGCGGGCCAAAAAGGCCG
>JBNKOV010000809.1:0-2958 GCA_050294955.1 Holophagae bacterium | reverse complement strand
CCAGGTCTTCAGAGCCCAAACCCTTGAGGCAACGTTCGTAGGGGTGAGCGGCGCCGCAAAAGGCGCGGGCCATGCCGGATTCTCGGGCTGCGGGAAGAGCGGCCAGGAAAGGCAGTTCGCCGTTAAACCGGACGAGAGAGAGGGTTGCCGTGGTTTGAGGCGGGAGAGAGTCCATCTTCAAAACCGGTTTTTGGGAGATGGGGAGACCCTGAGAAATGGGTAAAAGACGCCGCCAGGACGCCGCGCCGGACAGATTGGGGTCGGGATCCAGGATGTCCTCTTTGGCGCGATGCAGTTCATAACGACAGACCAGAGCCTGATCCCGTGGCTCCTCGAAAGGGTTCATGAGGACCAGACTGCCCGTGTTCATGTTCTCAACATGAGAAAAGTAGTGGTAACGCGTGGTCATTGAAAACTTGCGATGGCCTCTTCTTCGTCGTTAAAATATTCAAAAACCGTAAGGATTTGAGCGATATGCAGGAGGTTTTTGATTTTTGTGCTGATTTTGAGGAGTTTAAAATCGCCATTACGCTCGCGAACTTTTGTGAGGCAGCTTAGCAGCTCGCCAACGCCGGAGCTGTCCATATAGGAAACGCGCGCCATGTTCAAAAGAATGTTGGACTGGCCCATTTCAAGCAGACCCATAATGGCTTCGCGCATGGCGACATCGCCCTCGCCAATGGTGATGCGGCCTTCCATATCGAGAATGGCCACATTGTCTTTAGTTCGTTGAATTATCTTCATCTTCTTCCACTTTCTTTTTATAGTGCTTGGTCATGGTGACCCGGGTTCCCTGGTCGGTATTGTACTCGACATGATCCATGAAACTCTTCATGTAGAAAATACCGCGCCCACTGGTTTTCAGCAGATTCTCGGGATTGGTGGGGTCTGGCACCTTTGAGAGATCAAAGCCATCGCCCTCGTCTTTGATGACAATGCGGAACTCGTTGTTTTCAAGCTGAATGGCAAAGTCTACCTTTTTAGCGCCGTCCATCTTGTTGCCGTGTTTAATCGCATTGTTAAGCGCTTCTTGGGTGGCCAACCAGATCCAATAGCGAGTGTCCTCATCAAAACCAAGCTGATCACACACCTTGTCGGTGATCGGTTGGATAAGATCAAGAATCGCCAGGGTACTGTTGAAGCGAATTTCCACCAGGGTCAGTTCGTTAAATTGATCAGACATTTTTCATCCCATAAACCTGTGCATGAGCGCCGAAGGTTAATGAAGTTTAACACCGATGAGCCGGTGGTAACAATATGGAATCGGCGAAAGCTTGAACCAGCTCAAGTTTTTTTTCAGCCAGATCAGCGCCAACCCCATGATCCAGGACCGGTGACAAAGAGATAAGCTCTTTGTTAACAGGGTTCGAAGAGGAGACTTCCATATTGTGTTAGATGCTTCACAAAATTTGGCATGAACCTGAATTCCCTATTTGCAACGCGCCAACCGCCAATGAAAGTGACTCCGCCCTCACCTGTTTCTCCCATTATAGAGGCATCGCGGTCATATGGCAAAGAATGATGCTCATTTTCCGCTTGAAATTGCACATGCTTACGCCGGCCCGTCTACGTTTTTCTCCTTTGATAGAATTCTGTTAGGAGATTTTACCAACCCTGATCTAACGGAAAATGATCCACCAACTCATGCTCTATGTGATATGATGGATCTGGTCGGTTGGTGACTCATGCTGTGCATTCACAGCAGGTCAGGTGTCAGCCGACCTGAAAAATGAGATCGGAAGGCATTCCCGCTCAAGGTGTTAAGACCGCTGGGTCGGGTATTCTGTGAAATCGTACAAACCAAAGTTATTGATGGGTCAAGAGTGCGTTTAATCAAAGGTTATATTCAGACAAAAATGATGCTGCGCGTTTTGGACCCACGAGTCTAGGATTTAGAAGATGGCGAAACTTCATATTAAATACGCACCCAGTCAGGGATTGCGCGAAAGAATCAATCAAGGGGCGAAGGACTATTTCGCCGCCATGGGCAAGGACTCCAGGGGCAATTGGCGCTTGTTTTTGAAGACTGGAATCCTTGCGACTTGGGCGGCTGTGTCCTATGGATTGCTGGTATTTGCCGCCGATAGTTGGTGGTCTGCAATTCTGCTTGCTGTTTCTCTGGGCCTGGCTTTTGCCGGTATTGGATTTAACGTGGGCCACGATGGCAACCACGGTTCCTATTCCCGCTCCACTTTTGTGAACCATATCATGGAGCGCAGCTACGATGTTCTTGGGGCCAGTTCCTATTACTGGCGCTGGAAACACAATACCTACCACCATAACTTCACCAATATCGACGGCGTGGACGACGACATCAACCTGGGTCCTCTTTGCCGCATGACGCCGCATCAAAAACACCACTGGCACCATCGCTTCCAACATGTCTACATGTTGTTTCTTTACGGGTTCATCCACCTGAAATGGGTGTTTTTCGATGATTTCAGCTACCTCATCAGAGGTAAACTGGGTCAGTACCCTATTCCCAGACCCAAGAACTGGCGCCTGGTTGAGCTGTTCCTGGGCAAGATCCTGTTCATTACGGTCATGCTGGTCATCCCCTCTCTCTTCCATTCCTTCTGGCTGGTGCTGTTGATGTTCTTCATCATGTCCTTCTCGCTGGGCGTCACATTGAGCGTGGTTTTTCAGCTCGCCCATTGCACCACGGGCGCTACTTTTAGCACGCCGCCCGCCGATGAAGACAAGATGGAGATGTGCTGGGCGTCGAATCAGTTGATGACCACGGTAAACTTTGCGCCTAAAAACCCTCTGATCACCTGGTATGTGGGTGGTTTGAACTACCAGGTTGAGCACCATCTGTTCCCCAAGATTTCTCACTGCCATCTCCCGGCCCTGGCCCCCATGGTTCAAAAGGCGGCGGAAGAGTTCGGCGTGTGTTACCTCACCCACAACTCCATGTTCAAGGCTTTCGTATCCCACATGAAGTGGCTGCGCCTGATG
>JBNKOV010000808.1:0-2960 GCA_050294955.1 Holophagae bacterium | reverse complement strand
CCTCCGCCATGCAAGCGCTTCTGGCAACCGAAAAGCTGCCAGAAGGCATCCGTTGCGTCATTTTTGGTGGAGAGGCCTTAAAATTATCGGTGGCCAAACTGATCCATGACTTGAAGCAAAACCCGCGTGTGGTAAACGCTTATGGGCCTACGGAGGATACGGTTTTCTCCACAACTCAAGAGATTTCTGCGGACACGGAGACCATAACCATAGGTCGTTCGGTTTCTGGATCACGTTCCTATATTTTGGACGAATCCATGGCGGTGGTTCCCCCAGGGGTTCCTGGGGAGCTGTTCCTTGCGGGCAATAAGCTTGCCCGGGGTTATCTGCACGACGATGCGCAAACCAGAGAGCGTTTTGTTGAATTAACGCCCAGCGATGCGATTCCCGAAACCCGTTTATACAGAACCGGCGATTTGTGCCAATTGACTGAAAATGGTGAGATTGAGTTTTTGGGCCGGGTGGATCAACAGGTAAAAATTAGAGGCTATCGAATCGAATTGGGAGAAATAGAGTCGTCCCTTGAGCACATGCCAGGGGTTGATGCGGCTGCTGCGGCTGCGCTTGATGGGGGCGTGGGTCAGAAGGTTCTGGTTGTCTATGTGGTCTCTAGGGATGAGGCGGTTACAGAGGCGGCCGTGAAGGCGTTTTTGTCGGGTCGGCTCCCCAGTTACATGGTCCCCAAATTTGTGATGCGTCTGGATGAGTTGCCCTTTTTACCCAACGACAAATTGGACCGTAAGAAGCTCCCTAGCCTGCAGCAAGTGCGGGATCATTCTTCTCAGGCCCAAAGCGACCTTGGCGGACCGGATGGTTTACAAGGGAATCCCAATGTTGATCAGGAAGGACGGCATAGTGCGATCATGGCCATCATTCAGACCGAAGTAGCCTCATTGCTTCAATTTAGCGATCCGAACCAAATCACGCCAAACCACACCTTCGACAGCTTTGGTTTGGATTCCCTGACCACATTGGAATTGAGCAGCCGGTTAACCCGCGCCTTGGGCAGGAAGCTGCCCTCGCGGGCCATTCTGGAACATCCCACCCCTGCCGCATTAACCCATTACGTTCTCAATCTCATGGGCGCGGGCCAGGCCGCTGATGGGAAAGGGCCGTCGGTTGTGGGCAACACCCTTGCCAGTTTTCAAACCCATATTCAGTCCAGCCACCCCACCTTCCAAGCCGCCAAAGCCAACGCCTGGTGCGCTACGGACAAGGGGAAACTGGTCCAGGAAGTCACTCGCCTGGTGAACGACAATCGCCGAAACCCCTACAGCAAGGTGATTCGTACCGGAAGCGCAAGTAGGGGAACGGTTTCCGACGCCTACACCGATGAGGAGCACGAGGCCATTATATGGACCACCAATCTGTACCTGGGCCTGAATCGGGATCAGAAGGTGATAGAGGCCTCTCTTTCGGCTCTAGAGAGTTTTGGCACAGGGATGGGGACCTCCGCGGCGGCTTCTGGCTTGACCGATCTCCATCTTGAGTTTGAGAGGGAATTTGCGGAATTTGTTGGAAAGCCGGGGGCTTGTCTGTTTCCCACGGGTTATACCGCCAATGTTGGGGTGATTGCGGGTCTTCTGGGCAAAAACGATGTGGTGGTCATAGATCAGCTCTGCCATGCATCCATTGTGGACGGCGCCCGTCTCTGCGGCGCGACCATTCGCACCTTTCAGCACAATAACGCCGCCGACCTGAAATCGGTGCTAGAGGCGGAGTCCTCGCCCTACCGTACTGTGCTTGTTGTGCTTGAAGGCGTCTATAGCATGGGCGAAGGCGCCGCGCCTGTGGCGGAAATCGTGCATGCCGCCAAGGAGTACGGCGCGCTGGTTCTGGTGGACGAGGCCCATTCATTTGGGTTTTACGGACCTCGGGGCGAGGGTATCTGTTCCGACCAGGGTGTAACTGAACAGGTCGATTTCATCATGACCACCCTCAGCAAGGCCTTGGGAAGTCTGGGCGGCGTGATTGCGGCTCGGAAAGAGCATGTGGAATTGCTGAGATCCTCGGCAAGGGCCTACATTTTTCAGGCCTCCATCAGCCCGGCGGATATGGCCGCGGCGCTGACGGCTTTACGTCGACTGAGCACAGATCCCTCTCTTCGGGAACGGCTTTGGGATACAACCCGTTATATGCGTGAGCAATTCATGCAGGCAGGTTACGATCTTGGCACGGGAGACGGCCCCATTGTGACACCGCATTTCAGGGATAAGGACAAGCTTTACGCTATTGTGCAGGGCATGTACCGGCGGGGCGTTCAAACCTCTGCGGTGACCTACCCTATTGTGGAGACCGGACGTGGCCGTTTGCGCCTGATCTGTTCCGCCTCCCACACCCGAGAGGATGTGGACAAAACCCTTGCCGCCCTGAAGGAAGCAGAAAGAGAGTTCGATGAAAAGTCGCTCTGCGCCGCTGGGGATGCGAACCAGGACCAACGGGACGTTTCCCATGTTGAGGATTGGGTCAGCGCGTTCTCTGATTTCGTTGAGCAGGCAATGGGGCGCGCCTCGCGACCATTCCCAAATTTGGCCCTGTCTATTCGGGTTCTTGATGGGGCTCAACCGGTTGTTTTCCGCTTGGAAGATCAGGTGGTGTCCAGAGGGTCCAAAAATGGCGCTCATTTGCCAACCTGTTCCATGCAACTCAGCGATGGGGCGGCAATTTCCGCTTTATGTGGGTGGGATGTCCAGGCGCTTCTCCAGAGCATTTGCGATGGCGCCTGTGTCTTGGACGGTCAAACCGAGCCGTTTATATGGCTTATTGGACGATTGGTTGATTGGGGGCAATCCCAAACGGCCTGAAAAGCATGGCAATGAGATTTCGGGAGGAGTCTGGGGCCTGCGCCTCGGGCTCCTCTTTCTCGTCGATAGCTGGTTGAGCGTGTCGGCGTTCTTTTGAGGTTTTGGCTTATCCCATTTTTCCAGGCGACGATTCGGGCGTCAAGGACATTTGGTTCG
>JBNKOV010000807.1:0-2963 GCA_050294955.1 Holophagae bacterium | reverse complement strand
ATCCGGCCTCGTAGAAATGCAGGGCCGCTTCATATTCTTTTCGTTCAAAAGCCATATTCCCCAGGTCATTGAGCGTTCTCAGCGTATCGTAATGATCGGGACCGAGCGTCCTATCCTGCAAATCTCTGACCCAGTTAAAAAACCATTCCGCCTCGTCCAATTCTCCATCCTTCCGCAGAGCTATACCCAATCCATGGGCTGTTTGGAGAGTGAGGATATGTTCTTCTCCGAACGTGAACATATGTTCTTTGAATATTTCTTTGTAAAGTGCGATCGATTCATCGAAGCGTTTTTCTCTTCTAAACCAATCAGCAAGCCCACGCATGGCGAACAACTGGCTTTCACCTGGACAACTGTCTTCGATGACCGCTTGATACATATCCCTTGCTAGGGTCATGTCTTCCCCTCGTTCGGAATGTAAATATGCGATTCGTTCTCGGACCTCCAGAGCATGCTGACCATATTCGCCAGGATCTCCCCATTGAGCAGACGAACTTAAGAGCGCTTCCAGGTCTTTTTCGAAAAATGCCTGGGCAGTATCACGTTCTCCCAGATTCAAATAAACCTTGCCAAGAGAAAAGGCGAGGGAGCTGAATACCCCAGGTTTGTCTGAGTAGGCCGCCTCCAATGCTTCTATGGAAGGCATGACATCGAGAATTTTGACGTCGCGGCCCTGCAGGCGAGGGTCTGCTGACGAGAGGGTGGAAACCAAAAAGTCCAGGGTGTCTTTTGCCTCAAGTTGTTTTTTTCTAGCTAGCAGTGTTGCCTGGGTCTCTTTTTTTCGAGCAGCTTCCGCTTCACGTCGCGCCCGATCTACCAAGATGAGACCCGCAGTGAGCCCAAGGAATATGAAAAGAACCGCAGAAGCCAAAGGTGATGCCGCCTAAGGAACTTTCCAGCCAGATAAAAAGGACTTGGTGGTCTGGCTGACACGGGTCGATCTTCAAGCCAGGCCTTAAGATCGGAAATTAGCGCACTCACGCCGTCGTATCTGCGATTGACATCTTTCTCCATGGCTTTTAAGACTACCCAGTCTAGCTCACCCTGGAGGGCGCGGGCTGGAACTTCAGCTATTTGTACATTTTCGCTCGCAAGGCCTGGCGAGGTTTCTAGGAGAAATTTCAGTTTTTGGGAACTGGACATGTCGTCCAGTCGTTCCACATCTACTGGGGGTGTTCCTGTCAGCAACTCGAAGAGTAATGCGCCCAGGCCATAAATATCAACGCGAGTATCTACCTCGATTCCTTCGATTTGTTCCGGACTCATGTAGGCTGGAGTGCCAAGGATGACGCCTTTACGGGTTAGACCTTCCCCTGTGAATTCTCCTTTTTGCAGCCGAGCGATGCCGAAATCGATAATTTTAATCACTGGTCCGGCTTCTCCCATAGCAGCAAGAATGTTGGAGGGTTTCAGGTCTCTATGGATAATGCCTTTCAAATGAGCGTGTCGAATGCCCTCGCAAATATCCAAAAAAAGGTGAATTCTCTGCCTTAGATCCAGGGCTTGTTCGCTGACAAAGGTGTTAAGGGGTTGGCCTGGAAAATATTCCATTGTAAAAAACGGGAGGCTATCGGTGTAACCTGTTTCATAAATTCGGGCAATATGCTGATGTTCCATGCGGGCCAAAAGTCTGAATTCTGATTCAAACCGTGCTCGCGTTTCTTCATCTTCCATTTCTGCTCGAATGACCTTCAGGGCCACCTTCCGTCCCACATCGGTTTGTTCTGCGAGATAGACTTGTCCCATGCCGCCTCGACCCAGAAGTTCCAAAACGCGGTGGTGGTCCAGTCCCGTTAATTGAGTGGGAATATTCAGTTGGCCTTTTTGAGCTGACTCTCGAATACAGGCCACAAAATCCTTTTCCAAAAAATCGTCTGCACGGTCGTTGGCCTTCACCAGGTTTGACACTTCAGAGAACAGGGCGGCATCGTCTGCGCAGGCATGTTCCAGCCATTCTGTTCTGTCCTGATGCGGGAGTTCCAGGGCCTGATCAAACAGGCCCTCTATTCTTTGCCATCGCGATGCGTCCAATGTCATTATTCACCTCAAGGATCAGAACTGGTTTGGGCTCGGCTACTTTCCGGGTCAACTCTAACACAAAACCAGAGGGACCGTTTTATACAAACCTTGTTGGGCTTAATGACCACATTGCGCCAGCTAGTGGCGTTTTTTGCATCAAACCCTATTTCACTAATGCGGAAAAATTGGCCTTCAGGGATCATCTAATTAACAAATATCCGGTTTTGCATGTTTGTTAAACTGTGTGGTATGGTATTCGGAGCAGCGTTAGATTGGGGATGGGAATATGGAAAAGATTAGGAGCTATGGTCACCGCCATTTCAGGGCGCATGTGGATGCGCTTCCCGAATGTGAGCGCAAACCATTAATGGCGGGCATTCGTAAGAGCAGTTTCAACAAGTCGGAGCCTGAGTTTTATCGGTCATTAAAAGGCTGGCAGTTTAATTGGAATAATCTCGTAATTGCAGCTATTGTGGTAATCGCTATCGTGGCCATTGGCATGCAGTTGGCCAACAGGAATCCGGAGGCTGATGAGTCGAAGACGTCTGCTGATTTGGAAGTCCCCAATTCGAACGGCTCTTTGAAGGTTGGGGCTTCAATCATGCCAGATAATGGGAAGTCTTTGGTTCGTAACTCTAATGACGCTTATTTCCAGTTGCACACGCCTTGGGGGACACCGGGTCACGAGCTGGTCCTTCATCGAGCATCCTATTCCATGGAATACGATATTAAAAATCAAATTGCCAGATGGGTTGCCTTTAAGGTCCAGCCGGATGGCAACCAAAGCTCGCCACAGCATTCCTTTGACGAATTGATTGACAAAGAGGTTCAGAGAGCCGATTCCTACTATGAGGGAACTATTTATCAAAGAGGATCTTTGATTCCCACAATCCTAGTTCGAGGCGCCGAACATATTGAAGACACAGAATATTGGTCGGTAGTGT
>JBNKOV010000806.1:0-2980 GCA_050294955.1 Holophagae bacterium | reverse complement strand
AACATATTGAGCATTTGAATGAGCAAAACCCCCCCGGAGGAGGGCGGCGGCATGCTCCAGATTTTGTAACCTCTATAAGTCCCGGAAACCGGCTCCCGCCATTTGGAATGATAGTTGGCTAAATCTTCATGGCTAATAAGGCCATCTGACCGCTTCATTTCCGCCACAATCAAATCAGCTGTTTTGCCCTTGTAAAAGCCGTCGCGGCCATCCTTGGAAATACGTTCCAGGGTGTCAGCCAGGTCAGGTTGCTTCCAAAGATCGCCAGCAACATATGCTTCCCCATTTTTGCTGAACTGCTTAAGGGCAGCGGGATAATTTTTCATAAACCGATGTTGGTTCTTGAACTGATTCGCAAGATCGTCATTTAGGACAAAACCTTCACGGGCAAGCCTGATTGCTGGAGCCAAAACCTCCTGACGGGCAAGCGACCCATACTTCCCGAGCACTTCCAAAAGGCCATCAACACTGCCTGGAACGCCAATAGCTTTGTGAGATCGGGTGGAAAGACCTTTTATGACATTGCCGCTCTCATCCAAATACATGTCTCGGCTTGCCGCTTCTGGCGCTTTTTCCCGAAAGTCGAGAGTGACAACTTTTCCATTAGCCAGATGGACTACCATGAAGCCGCCGCCGCCAATATTGCCAGCAGAAGGATAGACGACTGCGAGAGCGAAACCCGTTGCAACCGCTGCATCGATGGCGTTCCCGCCCTTTTTCATAATTTCCATTCCAACCTGAGAGGCAATAAGCGAGCGAGAGGCCACCATGCCATTTTCTCCACGGACCGCCTTGGGACTGGCCGCCATGAGTACGGTAGAGGCTATCAATAAAAATAAACATCTGTATTTCAAAATTTACTCCTTCGCTTCTTCACATGACAAGCTTAGCACAAACCACGATCAGGTGAAACGATTCGCGCCAGGGGCAGTTCAAGGTTGGGGGCAAAAGCCCTCAGAAATCCCGATTATTGCCAGGGATGCTCCGGTGAAGCTTTTTTGTATACAAGCCTGATAACCTGACCTTTATGTCCAAACCGCGAAGGAGAATGCACTGCTCGAATAATTTCATCGGCATTAGCGCCAATCGTATCGCCGTTATTGATAACAGGCCCTTTTTCGAGCAGATACTCGGCCAGCTTATGCAATCGATCACGGAGCGCTTCCGGTTTCTCTGGAGAACTTTCAACCTCAATTTCCATACGGCCAAGAGCAGATAAACCGGCGGTGAACCCAGCGCTGGTTCCATCGGGATTCAATCCAACTCGAAAATCCACCCACAATTCAAGAGGCAAGCGGGCGGGCATGATCTCGGTGGCGCATTCAATAAATAACGACTTCTCAACCAGGTGAACCGCGTTGTTCCATAGAAGCCCTCTGGTCTCAGGGGTGGCAACCATGGTGGAAGTTACAATTTTAGAGAGGTGTTTGGACAAAAGAATCATATCCAATTTTCCATTAACCGTAACAATAATGTGGCTTTGGTGGGCCTTTACATCATTCGCTGAATTGGGCCAGAGCACCGATGTGGAGCAGGGACCTTTTAGATCTCTACCGGGAATTGGTTTCGGAATAACCCCAATGACCACATCAACTGGCTCGTTTCGGAAAGAAAGAACGCCGCCTTCCCTTTTCACACCTGTCGAAGTTAATCCCCATCTGGAACCTAGGTCTTCCAAGATATCAATCTCGAAGAGATCCGGCTTCTCGTTGCATATTATCATCGAAATGATCATTGCCATGACACACTATCCCCTATTAAAAACAGGCTCTCGAAGAGCGCCTCAAGTTTAACACAAATCAACACATTGGATAGCCTGGGAGAAAAGGCTCGTCAATAATTTTCGGGCTTTGCCATGACGTTCACAGGAAAAGGCTTGGAGTTGTATTGTCCTTTATTGAGAATGAGTTGGACCCTATATTTGCCGGCTTGTCGGAAGTAGTAGTCCAAATGAAAGAAATCCTGCTTATTGTCCTGTTCATGTTGATAATTGTACGAACCTTGGATCACTTCTCGCTCGAAACCGTTCGGACCCTTAATGACCCATTTAATTTCTTCAATTTTTTCTGCAACCACCGTGTCGTCGGTTTCCAAATAGGCGGAGAAAGAGACGTTCAAAGGCTGGTAACCACGCCTGGGATCGGCTGTCAGATTGATTCGAATCGGACCTTCCTGGAACAATTCCACGTCATCTTTTTTTTTGCACCCCGCCAGACATGACCCCAGCATCAATATCACCAATAGCGTTTTCATGATCCTTCCTCCCAAGATTGGTCCTCACCTTCTTAGTATATAACAAGATGTGCGCCACCTTCATTTCATCCCTATATTTTTGGGCAAATTCATAAACAGGCCATTAAGAGCTGAAATGGCTAGTTCTGAGACCCATTTTTTTTCCGATTCCCCGCAAGGTCGTGTTATTTTAATCGCTGACCTTCTTGTCTCGGGCGTGTCAGGTTCATTTTGCCCAAGTCACATCCGCAATGTTCCCGTAATAGAGAAGGCGACTTATGACGATTTGACGTTGAGCTATTTTTTTGGATACCGGTGGCGCGGACCGGGAGAATCCTGGGGTTTTTGATGAAAAAAAAGTTTTTGTTCCTGCTGCTAGTCTGCATCCCGTTCCTTGAAGCGAGAGATGGTAAACCTCTAACTATACAAGATATTATGCGTTTTCGTGCAATTAACAACCCACAAATATCTGAAGATGGAGCCTGGGTTGTGTTTGCATCTGTCCCCGACCGAGGCGACTCAGAAGGCGTGGTTCGGGCCACTGAAGGGAATGTCATGTGGCGCATCCCAAGAGGAACCAATCCTCAAATTGCCAAAGTGGGCAATTGGGCGGCCTTCACTGTTCAACCTCCGGCTCTAGATCTAGAGAAGGCTGGGAAGGACAAGAAAAAGAAAGAAGCTCTGAAAAAGGGAATGGTTCTCATCAACATGGCTACCGGAGAGCAAATACCTTTTGAGCGAGTGACAT
>JBNKOV010000805.1:0-2958 GCA_050294955.1 Holophagae bacterium | reverse complement strand
CAAGGATTTTGTGTAGGCATTGACATGTAGTTCTCATCTTCATAACACTTATCAATGTCAGCGGCGGCCAGACGTGGTTTGAGCTAGTAGGAGGGAGGTGGATGCGGCCAACTTCGGGTTTGGCCTGGCCACTGCGGCGGCGCCTCTTGACACCCACGGCGGCGCCACGGATCAGAGCCTTGGCGTGAATATGACCAATGGCACAATCCTTGTCGATCAAACGTTTCAGGGCAAAGTGACGGGAACGCCCGACACATATGGGTTTGCGGTGGACTATCGGGGTGTTAATCCCATCGTGCATATCATCGCATCGGCGGAACCGGGAGGCGAGGCTGTTTATGTAACGGCTGTGGTCATGCCGGTAACCGATCCTATTTATATCCTGGTTTTTGGGAATAAGTCCCAGGGACTGATTCAGCAGACCATTAATGCGGGAGACCATCAAGGTCCTGCGCCCTTTGCCTACGACGCAAGGAAGGCTTTGGCCGAGTCCTGGCGGGTCATTGAGAGCCCTGAGGACCTGCATTTGGGGTGGGGAGAACCGGACCCCAATCTCAACCGATTCCCGGAAATCGTCCCAGACACGGCCAAGGTGGTTATTGCTGGAAGTTCAATTACGGGAAACGCTACGGCCCAGGATTTTGAAGATGGATCTCTGACAGCCGAAATTTCGTGGACTCAGACCGCAGGACCCGATGTGGGCGCGGGCGGCAGCTTTACCATAACACCAACAAATCCAGGAGATTTATTCCTGCAGGCCTCCGTTGTTGATAGTATGGGCGCTCCAGCCTCAGCTTCCATCAAGGTGACGGTAATCAGCGATGGATCTCAGGATTCGGACGGGGACGGCTTAAGTTATGACCAGGAAATGATCCATAACACAGACCCGGCCAACCCGGACTCCGATGAAGATGGTCTCTCTGATGGTGATGAGGTTTTGCTTCATTTCACAAATCCGCTCAACGGTGACAGCGACGGAGACGCCATGCCGGATCAATTCGAGGCGCTTTGCGGCACTCTGCCCAATGAGGCGGATACGGACCGAGACCCCGATGAAGATGGCTTCGACAACCTGGCGGAGTTTCAGGCTGGTACGGAGCCACTGTCTCCCAGTTCCTTTCCAGGCAAAGGCGCGGTAGTCTTGAATCCCAGCGACAAAGATCCTTCTATCACCCTTAGTGGAGATGGATTGGGCGTTTCATTCTCTTCTCCAGGCGCCCATGGTGTGAGATCCGATATCGCCATTACTCCCGGATCGGGCTGGTTCTACTTTGCAGGAACGCGTACTGGCCCAACCGGCGATTTCGGATTTGGCGTGGCCAGCGCTGTTGCGCCTCTGGATCAGACGGGCGGCGCCACAAATCAAAGCATGGGACTGAACGCCCAGGGCCATGTGTTCTACAATGGCGCTCAGGCAGAGGTTTTTCCAGATCCAAACGCCACAACGGTTTACGGGCTTGCGGTTGACTATACAGGCGCCAACCCCATTGTCTATCCTATTGTAAACGACAGCTCGGGCAACACGGTTGTCCTGAGTGGCGTCCATATGTCGGCTGTGACCTCGCCCATTTTCATTTACGTCTATGGAACACCTGTAACAGCAGGCGTTCAGCAGATTATCAATGCTGGCGCGGACCTCGAAAATACGCCATTTAGCCATGGAGCAGCCTATCACTTATTCCAGAATGGAGAGGTCGGCGCAGAATTTATGGGATCAGGCTGGGGGCCGGATCATGCCTATGCCGGCGTGGTTCAACCACCCTCAGTTGGTCGAGTCCATCTGGTTTTGGACGAAACCAGCGGAGACGGCATCGTTCTGGGTCCGGAGAAGTTGGGCGCAGCCTACACGATCAATAATAAAATGGCGGTTCGCGCCAATCAGGGCATGATTGGCCAGTTCCGCTATTTTGAAGCCTTTCGATCTGTCGGTCCCTTTAACATTGGCCAGGGCCTGATAACGGAATTTGGGATCATCAATCCCTATTGCTGCGTCTCTGCCTCCCTTTCCGGCGCGCCGCCGTCCATGTCTGTGAATTCCTCGTCCAAAATTTGGCGAAATCTGGTGTCGCAAGCTTCCTACGACATTAATAACGATCATTACGGCTTTGCAGTGGATTACACGGGCTCTCGCCCCATCGTATACGTCATTATTGGAGACGCATTGGCTCATACCATGGTGATGGACGATGTGTTCACGCCGCTATTCCCCATGCTGTACGGAAACCCGCAGAACAATAGGCGCACCAACACGGCCAATTTCGGAGAATCGCCTTTTGTCTACGATGTTCGCCAGATCCTGGATAATGAAGGGATAGACACCACTCAACTGATCTTGGGTTGGGGCGACGCAAATGATGGTCAAACGCCCGTGATCCAAGGGCAGAATGCTGTGACGATTCTTGAGGATGAGAGTCTGGAGATCACGCTCTCTCATATTCGAGCAACTGATCCAAACCAATCCTTTCCAACCGGTTTCACCCTCAGTATCGGCGACGGCTTCCACTACGCCCGTGTAGGCAATATGCTTACGCCCGACCCAGATTACAGCGGAAAGCTGGCCATTCCAGTGACCATTAACGATGGTGTTTTTACCAGCAAAACCTTTAAGCTCATTGCAACCGTTACGCCGGTTAATGACCCGCCTGAAATTACCGGACAACAAGTGATTGACACGCCTGAAGAAACGACAGTTGTTCTCACTATTGATCAACTCACGGTGACCGATGTAGACAACCCTGCAGAGGACTTCTCTCTGGTCGCGGCCGATGGGGCTCATTACTCCAGAGTTGATAACGCCATTACCCCTGATTTGGATTATAACGGCGATATAATCGTGCCAGTTACGGTAAGCGATGGCCAAGACGCCAGCGAATCTTTCAACGTAGTGATCACTGTGAACCCGGTTAACGACGCCCCACAGGTAACCGGGCAGGTTCCTGTGAGCACGCTCGAAGAGAC
>JBNKOV010000804.1:0-2981 GCA_050294955.1 Holophagae bacterium | reverse complement strand
CCCGCAAGCTGATAAGAGACCCCGGCGACCAGACCCGTCATCGTGTCTTGAGACACCGGTTGCTCACCAATGCCACGACCGGAGATAATGAGCCAGGCAGGCGGCTCCTCCTTAAAGATATTGCGAGGATCCAAAAGCAATCTTTCCTGAGGCGCCACGTCCACCGTTTCCACGCCCAGGCCGTTTCCAGCATTGCCAATACCCTCTATCAATAAGTATCGCTGCTGGTTCAGAAGATTTTCGATAACCAGATCGATATCGAAGGTCGCTGTGTTTTGAGGAATATGGGGGATGATAATCCTGTCTTGAGCCAATAGGCCCATAGAGGTCATACATACAAAAATCCACCCTGCCGTAATGAGAAAAGCATTCTTTTTCATGACCATTCTCCTCCTAGAGTTGCCGAACATGTAATAATTAAGCAAATTTCAAGCCACATGGTGGTAGAGCGTCGGATTCGTAACCCGATGGTCTAGTGTTTGTCCACATCCCATTTGCCCATGAGGATTTTGATATCCCCTTGTTTGCTGTTGATGTCCAGGTTGTAAGTCCCCTTGCCCAACTGCGCTATGGCCGTTTTCAATTCGCCGTTTCTCTTGATGTCCAGTGAAAAGTCGGTGGAAATCAACCCCATGGTTTCGGCCTTCACCTTCACGTCTGCATCCCTGGGAAGCTCGACCTGAATTTCACCAAGAATGGATGAGAGCACGGGAGTCTCGCCCCACTCGGCTTTCATGAGCACAATCTGAGCGTTGCCCTGATGGGAATGAGTGCGAACCCTCCCGTCGGTGCGAACATAGATCTTGCCGCTGAAAGTTTCAAAATCCACATCGCTTTTCATGCCCTTGGCGCGAATCATGCCCTTGTGGGTCCTTGCCAGGAAAGGAGAACGATTGGGAACATAGATGGTTACATCGGCCCGACGCTTGCCTTTTCCTTTAATGGTTTCGCTCTCGTCGCCAGGATACACCACCCGAACAATCAGGCGATCCTCGTGTTTTTCCACTTCGAAATCCAGTTTGTGGGCGTCGCCCTTTTTGGTTTGAACCATGGCAGAAAGCTCCACCACCTGGTTCACATTCGAACGGGCTCGAATATCACCATAGGGATTGTGGAGTTCAACCGGCACGCCCTCCCCTATGGCCTCGCTCCGAACCAGCTTTTCAACCAGCCATCCGTCTTTTTCCACCACGGCGTCCCCTGGCGACAAAGCGGTTATCAGTAAAACTAAAGTTAACATCGTGATTCCTCATTCAAATTTTCAACTCTTAAGGTTTACCACTGTTGAATAAACTTTTCAACCACAACCATGGATTTCATGAGGAATATTACAATTTCTCAAGAACCATCTACTGTATTCCAAAACGCTTACGCCAACGCCATAATGTGGCTCGACTCACCCCGAGGTATTGGGCCGCCTCTTCCGTGTTGCCGCCGGACCGATCCAGCGCTTCCTTAATGTCTTCGATGCCAGGTTTTCCCCGCTTTGGCGTGTCGGACACCGACGCCTCCGCCTGAGAGGCGTCCCGGAATTCCGGCGGGAGATGCTCCACGCCAACGACTTGATCCGCACGGGTTACGGCGACATATTCCGCCACATTGCACAACTCCCGCACATTGCCCGGCCAGGGATGCCTGCGGAACACCTCCAATACTTCCTTGGAGGTTTTGGGCGGCGTTAAATTAAACTTGCGTGCGGAGCGGCCCAACATCTCATGCCACAACAGGGCAATATCGCCCCTTCGATCTCGCAGCGGCGGCAGAAAGACCGGCACAACACGCAGGCGATACATGAGATCCTCCCGGAATCGTCCCTCTTTAACGGCTTGACGCAGACTCACATGGGTGGCGCAAATTAAACGCACATCCGCATTGAAATCACGGGTGTGGCCAAGGGGGCGATACTTCCTTTCCTGCACCACCCGCAGCAACATGGTCTGAACCTCCATGGGCAGTTCCGCAACCTCGTCTAGAAATAGAGTGCCGGTTTCAGCCTCCGCCAGCAGTCCCTTCTTATCACTGGACGCGCCCGTGAACGCGCCCTTGCGATGTCCAAAAAGTTCACTGGCAAGAAATTCGCGAGAAAGCGCCCCGCAGTTAATAGCCACAAAGGGCTTCGATTTCCGCAAACTCATCTGGTGAATCGCACGGGCCACCATCTCCTTCCCACTGCCGCTCTCACCGCGAACCAACATGTTTACATCGGTATAGGCCGCATGCCTCAGGGATGTGAGCAGCGCGAGAAACTGAGAATCACTGGTCAAAATACCGTGGAAATTGGTTAAAACTCCAGAGGTGGCATAAGCCTCCTCTCCAGTCTCCCGGTCATCGGGAGTTAGAATCTCAAGGCCGCCTTTAAACACATCCCCATCATCGGAAAAGGCGATGGCCTTTTTAATCAGCGGCGCCTTGCCCCCGTTTTTATGGTAATGGGTCACGGCGCGGTTCTCTATGCGGCCATGAAGTTTTAAACCACAGCCCGAGGAACAGGTTACACAGTTTATTGCCACCGAGCAATGCCTGCCGGTTACCTCTTCGGCTTCATAGCCCAACAGCTCTTGCGCGCCCTTGCTCCAAAAAAGAATCTGCTGTTTGTCGTCCACAGCAAAATAAGCGGTGTGGGGATCCAACTCCCCAATGGCTTCTAAATATTTCAAGGCGTCTTCCATAACCACATACCCCAAAAGTTCTTAGCCTAACTCTAACAGATCATGGCTTCAATAACATCTATAATCTGAGTTGGGACTTCAAATCGGACCATGACGACCTGTAAAAAATGGAAACCCCTGCCAACCAATTCATGCGTACACGTTTCATCACAAATTTCCGTGATTCCATCGAGACCATGAAAGGTTTAGGAACAAAGCGGACTGTTTGCAAGCCTGCGCGGGTTGTTTTAAGGCAAAATCACCCTGTTTATTGCATAAACCAGGAGTTTAAAATGCATTGCACTTTGTTTTTTTTACAATTCAGGAGTTTAA
>JBNKOV010000803.1:0-2995 GCA_050294955.1 Holophagae bacterium | reverse complement strand
GTGGGGTATAATGCTCTATCTCATGTGTTGGCAATAGAAAACGTTACTGAATTCGTTTCGGCTGTGGATAGAGATTTCTTCGAAAAGCTAAACAAGTATTACTACTTCAATGTGAAAGCAGTATGGGAAACTTTTAACGGCCCCGATGGGCGATCATTGGCGGACTTTGATACATGGCAGCGAGAAGCTGAGCTTGTGTATGAACATTTGAAAAAGAATCGCGAAAAATACTCCGAGCTGAAAGATCCTGCTGAAGTGGACGCCAATATCCAAGACGCTCTCCTGGTTCTGCAAAGTGCGGACTACAACAAAAGGGGCGTATCCGGCCCAGCGATGATTCAAAATCTTCAACAAGTGATTGATTCTCACCAAGGCTCAAAGATCATTGTCTGGTCTCATAACGATCAGGTTCGCATGGATGGCGGGGGTTTGGGCGCCAAATTTGCCGAGAAATATAGGGAGCGACTGTTAACCATTGGATATGCTTTTCACGAGGGATCCTATACAGCCAACGGCGATAAGGGACTGGGAACTTATGAAACCCTGCCTTCCGAACCGGGCTCCGTTGAATGGTTTTTAAAGGAGTGCGGCCAGCCCGCCCTTTTTGTGGATCTTGTCAATACCGCGAAAGGCTCTGAAGGCGCATGGCTGAGCAAATCACTGGAGTTTCGTTCAATTGGCGAAACAGCAGATCCCTACGCCTTCAGTGAGAGAGTGCTTGCTGAAATGTTTGACGCTCTTGTCTTCTTTCAGAAGTCCACTCCAACCCATCCTTTTGGGAAAGCCCAAAAGGATGGAGGAGAATAAGAAATCCATCTCAACGGAAACCGCCCGATTTCAACCCCGGTCGGTTTCCGGTTAGCGAGAGTTAAAAAGCGTATCTCACGGTGAAATGAAGCGTGCGGCCCGGCTCCGGGATTTTTTCGCCGGTATAAGGGTTTCTGGCGTTTAGATGGTTGGTGTAACTTTCATCGGTGAGGTTCACCGCTCCCAGTTGGAGCGTCACCTGATTTCGGAAATTGAAGCCTGCTGTCATATCCAAAGTCGTATAACCGGAAGTTATCGCCTCATTGCGAGTAGGGGAGACTTTGTCCTGTTTACCGATGTCACGTACAAGGCCTTGGGCAAACCATTTCTTGTTCTGTGAGCGGTAGTTCAATTCAAGGCTTGATGACCAGGGCCCTACGCCATAGGCCGGTTCATTTAAGTCTAAATCCTCTCCTTCCAGCCAGCCAGTGGACAGACGCAGATCAAAGCCATTGGTCAGCCTTGCGGCCATGGATACATCCGCTCCTTTAAACTCCGCTTCCCCATTGGCATAACGAAATACGGTTGGAGGGCTGAGCGGCAGGCGTTTGGGGAGTTGAGTGGGTACAAGAGTGATGTAATCTTCAATACGTCGATAAAAGCCGTTTAAATGAAGACTGATGCGGGAGAATTGGCCGTCCAGCCAGAGATCCGCCTGGTTGCTTCGCTCGGGTTTCAAACTGGGATCTCCCACAAATTCTGCGCTGATTTGAGCCCGCGCAGTGGGAATGCGGTCAGAGAACCTTTCATTTGGGTCCGCAGTGCGAACTGCAGAACCAAGCCCAAGGGACAGGGACCAATTGCCATTTAAGGCTGCATTCAGGGTCATGGCGCCGCTTAAATTGGTTTCTGAGCTATCGGTGTCATCCGAAATATTCTCTCTGAAAAACTCGCTTATTTCGCCTGCGCTGGCCTCAACCAAATCGACTCGGATCGTTGCTTCGCCTGAAAACACGTCGCCAAATGGCCAGGATGCCCTTCCGTAAAAGCCAACATCCGTTAACTGAGCTTCGGGCCACATTTTGTCTTCGAACATCAGCATGCCTGTATCTCGTCGAGAAATGAATCGCGTCGCGTCTTTCTCGGAGTGATAGAAATCTGCGCCCAATTTCAATTCCATATTCACACTTGGGAAGAGGTCCATTGAGAATTGGCCTCCGAGAACATCGCTTTCTGAATTCACATACACCCTGATGGGGAAAGGGGGGACGCGATTGGGGTTGGGTTGCGCAGTTGGTTTTTGATCGTTGTTCATGTCGTGAGCTACTGTGTTGAAGTAGATCGACGCGGTTAAATTCTGTACGAGGTCGCTCAAGTCTTGAAGCTCGTATTTAACTGAGAAATTGTGGGTTTTAAAGAACATAGCGTCCAAGATTCGGCCGGGGTAATCTAAATCCTCCTGCTCTTGATAACCCGCTTGAACCGTAATTCTTGACCGGTTTCCAAGTTCGTAACGCATCTTTCCACGTATTTCACGGGAGGTCATGTCTCCTGGGATTTCAACGCCATCGCCTGTTTCATAGTCGCTGCCCTCTCGACCAACGCCATAAAACCAATAGGATGCGGGACCTTGCTTGCCGAACACCGAGCCGGATAATTGTTGCGCCTCCGTGTTCGAGTGATAACCAGCGAGGAGAGATCCACCCAAACCGTTTTGCGTTATTCGATTCAAGTCGAAGCTTTCCACCTTGATAGCACTCAGGTTGCCGGCTCCCCAGGTCAGGGCGTAGGGACCCTTAACCACCTGAATCCGGTCAATGGCGCCGGGATCGATGTGACTCAAGCCAGAGTCCATCCTAGCGGGGCCTGCAGGGAAGATCCGCGCGCCATCAAAATATTGGCCTACCTGGGTTTCTCTCAAACCCTGAACAACCGGGTCGAGGCCAACAGGACCCCGGCGAACGGAATCCACCCCAGGGAGATGGCGGAGCAACTCCCCTGTAACTGGAGCTGGTATTCTGCGAATGACCTGCTCTGTCATAATGGCGTTGTCTTGCTCCCCAGTTCGAGTGGCAGTTACCACAAGTCCTTGAGCAATATGTGGATCAATAGTCAATTGGAAATTCCTTTCCTTCATTTCATGGGCGATGGTTATGGATTCTCGCGCCAACTCTCTACCGAAATAGGTGAGCACAATTTCACAATCGCCTTTTGACAGTCCCTTCAACTTATAACGACCCAAGTCATC
>JBNKOV010000802.1:0-2996 GCA_050294955.1 Holophagae bacterium | reverse complement strand
CATTTACATTGATGTAATCGAGTTCAAAGGTGAGCATATCCAGCGGTTTTATGAGAATATGGCTTTACGGTTTAAAACGGCGTATGGACCCAGGTTTGCAGAGTTGGAAGCGCAGGGGCGCTTGAACAAAGGCGCGGATCTCCTGTTTGCGGTAATGCTTACATTCCGTTTCTTCTTCCAATATTATTTGGTTGAAACTAGTTTTGGGGTTAAAGATCATTTTGGGTTCACCTCCAAAGAAGTAACGGAAAAAGCCAAAAACCTCTTATTGCATGGTCTTTTAAAGCAGGAAGCTTGAGGAATTGGGGAATGAAGGTGGTTGATGAACAGGGTGGAGACATGAAATTCAAGGGACATTTTGAGATGGTAGGCGAAGGGTTGCCCTTATTGTGCTTTAACGGCTTTGGCTGCGCCAACTGGCTGTTGAGAGACGCTGCTACGCATCTTTCGGATGTTGCTCAATTTATTCTCCCAGACAATCGAGGCATGGGCAATTCACCTGGTGCAAGTAAGAACTATGAAATAAAAGATTTGGCTAGAGATGGTTTGGACCTCATGGCGGACTTGGGGATTGAGGAGTTTGGCGTGCTTGGATACAGTATGGGCGGTTTTATTGCTCAGTCCTTGTACTTCATGGCGCCTGAACGTGTGAAAGCCATGGTCTTCATGTGCGCAACTGGACCCGGACCCAACTTTGAGCCCTTGCCTTTGGTGACAGAGGGCATGTTGGAGGATCTTTACAGGATGGATCCTAAAGCAATGATAGAGGCCAATCTTAAAATGACCATGCATCCCGAGTTCCCGGCCAGATATCCGGAAAGGTTCCAGTCGATTGTTGAAAAACGTTTGGCCAATTTTGCGGCCTTGGATCAAATTCTTCTGCAGCATCGAGCTGTGACTGCTTTCTTGGAAGAGCCACTTCCATTGCAAGACATTAATTGTCCAACACTCATTTTATCAGGTGCTCAGGATAGGTTCGTGAGTCCAAAAAATTCACAAATCCTGGGTAATCTCATTCCTAATTCCGAGGTCTCTCTTATTCAGGACACGGACCACCTCTTCTTTCTCGAAAAGCCCATGGAAGTTGAGGACAGATTACGACAATTTTTGGAGCGTCTATGAAAATAGGATTAAGCAAAGCAGCGATTTGGCTGCCCGAAGGTTTCGAAGACGCCGCTTTTATCAGCCTGGAATCTGGTGTGCCCGAAAAAGTGCTAAAAGAAAAAATGGGGATTGTGCGCAAGTGCAGGGCCAAGGCTGAAGATCACCCAAGTCTCATGGCAATACGCGCGGCAAGAAAAATATTAAAAGATATGGATCCTCTTAGCATAGATCTAGTTATTTGGACAGGCTCGGAGTACAAGGATTATCCAGTATGGACCGCTGCTATTTATGCCCAAGAACAATTGGGCCTTCGGAATGCCTGGGCCTTCGACATGGCTGCACGGTGTTCAAGCAATGTCGTTGGTTTGAAAATTGCCAAATCCATGATGCAAGCCGATGCCGGTCTGAAGCGGGTTTTACTTTTGGGCGGTCATCGCACCGGAGATCTTGTGAATTATAAGGATCCAAAGGCCCGGTTTCTTTATAACTTAAGCGACGGCGGAGCCGCCATGGTTTTGGAGCGTTGTGATTTCAACGCGGTTTTAGAGTCAGATGTCATTACCGATGGATCATTTAGCGAAGACGTGGTTATCCCCGCAGGAGGGACCCGAAAAAGGGTTCGAGATGGAGCGTTTGAAAAATCGGATACCTACCTATGTGTGCCTGACATGGATGGAATGCGGGAGCGTTTGGCGGATCGATCCATCCAAAATTTTGTAAAGGTGATTCGGAATGCTTCGTCAAGATCTACCACGCGGCCGATTGATTACCTCGCTTTACTCCACCTAAAGAGGTCTGCCCATGACGCGATATTAAACGAATTGGGCCTTGGGCAAGAACAGAGCACCTACATGGACCATTACGGGCATTCCGGAGCGCCTGATCAGGTGCTTAGTTTAGGGCTTGCTGAGAAAAAGAAAAAAATATTCCCTGGTGATCATATTGTAATGGCTTCGGCTGGAATTGGTTATGCCTGGTCGGCAGTCTCCATTCAATGGGACCGGCCTGTATTTAATTGTTACGATTGGGAGGTTGCTGCGAAATGAGGGGTTTGAAAGATAAAAGAGTTATGATTACGGGCGCAATATCTGGAATTGGCAGGGCTACTGCTATAAGGTTCCACGAAGAAGGCGCTCGCTTGTGCCTGGTTGATTTAAATGAAGATCCTGACTTTACGCAAGAACTTGGGGCAACCTTTATTCAAGCCAACGTGGCTGGGGAAGACGGCATTGAAAAAGTGGCGAATTATATTGCCAGCGAAGGCCTGGATGTGCTGATCAATAATGCGGGCATTACCCGAGACGCCTCCATTGCCAAGATGACCTGCGAAGATTGGGATGCTGTGATTGCGGTTAACTTGACGGCTGTATTTCGTCTTTGCCAGATAGCATCTGTTGCCATGAAAGAGCAAGGTTCTGGCGTAATCTTGAATGCAGCATCGGTTGTTGCCCATTATGGAAATTTTGGGCAATCCAATTACGTGGCCACCAAAGCTGGGGTCATTGGTCTTACTAAGACATTAAGCAAAGAATTGGGGAAAAATGGCGTTCGGGTCAATGCTGTTGCCCCAGGTTTTATTAAAACCGCCATGGTTGCCAAAATACCTGAGAAGGTCTTGGCCCAAATAGAGGAAAAGCCATCTTTGAAGCGCATGGGGAATCCCGAAGAAATCGCATCGGCCTATGCATTTCTGGCCTCAGATGACGCTGCCTACATAACCGGGACTACTCTGAATGTGGACGGAGGCATTGTACTGGGATGAACCTGCACTACCGAATTGATGGCGCTTCGGGCAAACCTGCCCTTATCCTGCTGAATGGCCTGTTCGCAGATTTGCACAGTTGGGATGGTTGTATGCCCTATTTACAGGATTATTGTGTTTTGCGCTATGA
>JBNKOV010000801.1:0-2999 GCA_050294955.1 Holophagae bacterium | reverse complement strand
GACTTTGCAAAGAATGAAATGATCGAACTGGAGAAGCGGTTCCTCATCGAGCTTATGGACAAATCCGACGGTTCCATTCACCACGCCTCAATTAACAGCCGGGTGAATCGAACCCTGATCTATAAAATGTTGGAGCGGACCGGGCTCAAATTCCAAAAGGTGGATAAGGAGACATAATGGCGCATCTGGAGACAGCAACTTTGGGCGGTGGATGTTTTTGGTGCCTTGAGGCCGTTTTTCAGCGGCTGGACGGTGTATCTTCCGTGGTTTCAGGTTATGCCGGTGGAGAAAAGGATCATCCCACTTATCAGGATATCTGCACGGGGGAAACGGGCCATGCGGAAGTTGTTCAGGTTCATTTCGATCCGGCCACCATCAGCTATGAGGAGATATTGGACCTTTTCTGGCGTTGTCACGATCCAACTACCCTGAACCGCCAGGGCGCGGATGTAGGGACACAGTATCGCTCTATTATCATGTATCACAATGAAAATCAGCGGGATAAAGCCCTTGCCTCAAAAGAAGCGGCCCAACTGGGATTTTCGCAGCCTATCGTTACGGAAATCACGCCTTTAAGCCAGTTCTTCGAAGCCGAGCCCTACCATCAAGACTACTTCAACGGGAACAAGCAGGCGGCTTATTGTCGCGTGGTTATTGCGCCCAAATTGAATAAGTTGGGCATGGATTAAAATGCGCCGCTTTTATCGAATCAGTTCTTAATAAATTTCTTGGGCCGGGTGAACTTCGTTGCGCCGCAGGCCCAGGCATGGCGTTTAAGCGCTTTGTCGAGGGCTTTGCGGTCAATTCTATGTGCAGCCTCTTCCCAAACTCGATCAATGATGAGGTTGTCCTTGCCCATGCGGCCTTCCAGGCGGCCCACCAGGCGGCCATGGTGGAGCATGGGACAGACATACCAGCCCCAACGTCTCAGTTTCTGCGGTTTGTAGACTTCCCATATGTACTCGAATCCAAAGATCTGTTCCACAAGTTTACGATTCCAAATCAGGGGATCGAGTGGCGCGAGAATTCGCAAATGTTCATCGGGTTCTGGGAATGTTCTATCGCGGAAACCCTTTGGAGCCAAATATCGACGGGTCGAACCCGCCACGGTGACCTCTTCAATCAAACCTTCCTGCAACATCGCGTCGGGTATCGCTGAAGTTCTCACCTTCTCCAACATGGACCAATGAGGTCCGCCGGAACGGGCCAACAGCCCCGCCGCTTCCACCCGTTCAGCCAGCGCCCACCTTCCGAATTGACCCTCAACTTCCATCTTTGTGTCTTTTAAAGCCCTTTCAGGGACATCATAGATTTTTTCACGCCCCCCATTTCGGCCAGCGACGACAATCTGACAACGGGTCCAGAGGATGCCCAGCGCCATGGCGCCCATCTTGGCGGTGCTCTTCCAGCCACTGTAGTCCATGGGCTCCACCGAACCGTGATCCGTGAGCTGGGATGATGTGAGCGGCCCGTGTTGGCGAACCTCGGCCAGAACCGCTTCCAGCACGGCTTCAGGCACTTTCTTCAAGCGGCCAGAAAGCCGCCACCAAGGCGCCTGAGCGGATTGTTCCCTATACCATGGGAAGGCGGATTCGGGCAGGAGACAGCGCTCCTTGGCAAAATGTTCAAAAGCCAGGCCTGGCATAAGCTGGGTAAACAGATCATTGCAGGCATAGTTTTCAACACGGGCAAGGGCCACCATGTCCGGACTGGTTCCCATAGGGCTGAGCGGGTCGAGCTGGATACAACGTAGATCTTTTAAAAGTTGGTGGAGACCCGACCGGTTTGAACCATAGGAGAAACGGTTCAGTCTGGTTTGACCCAGCATGTAGATTCGGGCCTGCTCCGGCGTGATTTGAATCAAGCGGCCCCCCAACTACTTGACGGACCGGGTTTTAATAACCACTTTCTCGTCTTGCACCGTGACTTCATAACGCACGTTTTCCACCTTTTTGGCGTCTCGCACCTTTTGAGTCTGGTTTGTGATAAAGTTCTGAAACTTAGAGAAGTTGATCATCTTTTTAGAGCCCAACGAGAGGTTCATGCGCATGTACTCGTCGTACAACTTCACCACCTCGTCTCTCTGGCGCGATGGGTCGCTGATTACCACAGAGGCCTTTTGACCTTTTGGTTCTACCTTCTTTTTTGGGGTTTCCTCTTTACTGTCCTCGATTTGAGCAGCCCGTTTGCGTTTTGGGAAATAATCGCCGGAATATTTTTTCTCCACCTGGCGATCCCAAAGTTGGAAATGGCTCTGAGCCTTGGAGATGGTGTTGTTGGCGCGAAACTGATCCTCGGTGCGATTATGGTTGATGTTCCGCAGTCGTTTCACCTTTTGGGCCAAAGCCTCGCGCAGTTCAAACGGCTCAACTTTACTGGCTCCGTTGAGAAAAAGCACATACTCCCTTCTGAGATTTTGCAAATCCCGCTCCACATCGAGAATCAACTGCGAGGCAGCCGACATATTCATGCTTCACCTCCCGGCCTTGGGAACGCCTATTTTTTGAATACGGAGAAGATCTTGCTGAAGAAACCCTTCTTCTGGGGCGGTTCCTGGGGCAACTCTCCATGGGCTTGATAAAACGATTGGAAGAACGGTCCAATTTCGGGATACGCGTCGGCTCTTTGGTAATGCCCGCTTCCATCGTCAATCTGGTCGCTTTCCAATAATCGACCTTCTTGGATCCAACGTTCGATAGACTCCAAGCTGAGATTGGGATAGTCGTTTCCATCTACCCGAGCGTTGTAAAGTTTTGCGGCTTCGGGCGGTTGGGATACAGGAGGCGGTGCGGTTTCCAATGGCGGCGGATCGCTGGGCGTTGTGCTTTGCGGGGTCTCTCCAAATGCTGCGAAATCTGGGGTTTCAAAAGCATCGGTGCTCACCGGATCGAAATCCTCTTTAAGGCCCAGCTCTTCGTCTGATGGGAAGTCTGGATCTTTGACGGACGAATCGTCGGTAGGAGGGAAGTCGAAATCCGGGGCCTCATCGGCCTGAAGCG
>JBNKOV010000800.1:0-3008 GCA_050294955.1 Holophagae bacterium | reverse complement strand
AAATTGTCGATACCGGCATTGGCATTCATAAAGAAAATCTTGCATCAGTTTATGTGAACGGGTTTACTACCAAGGCTGATGCAAGGGGCCATGGTCTGCATTATTGCGCCAATGCGATTAAGGAGATGAATGGTCGAATTTCAATCGAAAGCGGGGGAACGGGTGAGGGAACGCGAGTCGTTGTGGCCCTCCCTGCAGTGAATCCAGCTAGCTCCTGAGTGCGCTAAATACAAGCCCCGGTAATTTTAACGGGGAGGGTTCGGCTTCGAAAGACGCCATTTTCTTGCCCACTTTTTGAGAGTTCTTGTGAGTGATAAACCAGGCTGGTTTGGGGGAGGCCATAAAGGGTCCGCGCACTACGCTTTTTTGGGGCTTGTCAAACATGAGCGTGTTATGCACCACGTCCAATCCAGATTGAATGTCGTAGATATCATGTCCCGGAAAGGCTCCCCAGGTAGTGGAGCACAAAACATATCCGATTGCGGCCCAGTGGTTCACGGAAACGGTTCCAAAACGCAAGTTTGCTACAGTCTGCTCAAAAGCGTCTGAAATGCCGGGTTTTTTTAGTGTTTTGGGCGAGATCAGAATGGAGGCGCTGAGAGTTCCCCAGAGAGTGTTATTGCAGAAGTCTGTGGCTTTTGCCAAAAAGTCCTTTTCATCATCAGCTCCCAATGCTGTTTCAGAGAACAGGCTGCAAAAGGCCTCTTTTTTAAAGCAGATATTGTCTTTATCTGTAGGGTCCAGATTGGGAATAAGCATCCACGGCAAGCTGCCCTTCTCCTGCTTGCCAAAAAGTTCCGCGTTGGGGTGGGCTTGTTTAAACGCTTCAAATCGAGAAGCAGCTCCAGGGTAATAGGCTGAACGGGTTTCAATCCGTCGAAAGACCGCTCGAATTTCGTTCAACAGCGCTTCCCGTTGTGGCCAGCTCTTTTGAGTAATAATCACCCTGGTTGCGTTACAGTTAAAACCAGCATTATTGGCCAGTGACGAAACAATGTTTTCGGCTTGAAATTTAAGCTCCTTCTCGGTCCATTCGCCTGGTACAACAATAAGAGGACTTACATTTCCCAATTCAGAGCTGATGAACCGCTTGTTCAGTGGCTCTCGGGCTGCCTTTTGAGTCTCATAATTAGGACCGAAAACAATGAGATCATGAGTCTTGTCGGATCCAGTTATGTGTATTTCGTCTACCAAATCATGGTTGCATAAATACTTGCCTTCTTCTACATCGCCATAGACCAGTCTCAGGGCGCCCTGGTCTATCAGGGATCGGAAACCCTTCTCAAAAATGGGACCCAAATAGGCTTTCACCGGGTGCATTTTCAAGATGACCAGTTTTCGTTCAACAAACAGTTTGTAGAAGCAGTCCATGGGTGTAATGGACGACACGTTGCCAGCGCCAAGAACGAGGCAAATCTCCGAGGCTTCCTTTTTCTTTCGCCACGCAGCGGCCATGTTCTCTCGTAGATTATCTTCGTTGATCTCGGGCTGCATCCAAACCTCAGCGGTTGTTCCCATGAAAAGAATGCTGTCGTAAAAGTTATTGGGGAAAACCTGGGCAACCACCTGGCCATCTGGCCTTGTTTTGACTGGTCCTGGGATTACAGGCGCGCCATGTTTGGCGATCTCCCGAATGCTCTGGCCCAAGAGTCTAATATTTCGCAGCGTTACGCCGGGACCCGCCATCCACTCCTGACCTTGGCCAGCGTTTGAGTTGGCGACTTCTTTGGCTTTAAAGGACGATTGGGTCCATTGATCAGCGCAAGCCAACAAGTCTTTTGTGAGCTGGCGGATGAGTTCCCATGAGGCTTTCGGGGTCATGCTTGCCCAGGTTCTGCGGTTCTCGTCCAATTCCATCAATGCCTTGTCGATATCGCCTGTGGATGTTGCTTTCACCGACCACCTCCCTTCACCCATGATAAGAAGAGATTACTCCAGCTTGGCTGCGGATTCAAGGAACTTCACGGGTCTGGAATAAGAAAAATGAATTCTCATTCAAAAATAGAGTTTCCCGATGCATAGAGCAATATAATTTGGGATTTTCCCCAATCTGTGCTAGAAGTTGAGCTGAGTGGAGAATTAAAAAACTCACTATTCGGAGAACCCCCATGCTGCAGCCATCGGATAAACTAACAACCCGGTCTTACCTTTTCTTTGTAAAAACACAATTCCTGGGCGCATTCAACGACAATGTTTTCAAGCAGATGATGCTGTTACTTGCCGTAGGCGCCGCAGCATCTGACGCCAATGCTTCGGGTTCCGATAAGCAAGGGCTGGTCATGATTGTGTTCACTTTGCCATTTTTGCTCTTCTCCGGTTACGCTGGCCAACTCTCCGAAATGCACCCCAAATCCACCATCATGCGTTTATCCAAAATTGGCGAGCTGTTTATCATGTTGGGCGGTTTTCTTGGTTTCTATCTTCAAAGTCTTCCATTCCTTCTGGTTGTTCTATTCTTCATGGGGTCTCAGTCTGCTTTTTTCGGGCCGGCTAAGTATGGGGTAATCCCTGAAATCGTTTCAGATAAATCGTTGGTTGCGGCCAATGGAATTGTACAAATGACAACCATTGTGGCCATAACTATGGGCATTGCGCTGGGCGGGGTATTGAAGAAGAACTTTTCAGATCAACTGCATCTGGCCAGTCTTTTCTGCGTTGGCATTTCTATTTTGGGCATTGCAGCGGTCTATATGATTGTGGCTTCCAAAGCGAACAAGCCCGGAATGAGATTGGACTGGAATCCCATCGGACGGTTGAAGCTCAGTTTTGCTGATATTTTGAAGGACAAGCCGTTGTTCATGGCGCTGATTGCCTATACCTACTTTTACTTTTCCGGCGCACTGGTCACAACTACGGTTAATCGATACGGGCTGACGCTGCTTAAATTGGATGATCAGGCAACTTCCATGCTATTGGTCTTTTTATCGGCAGGCATTATAGCCGGCAGCCTGGCCGCCGCTCCGGTTCAGCGTCGGTTGAGCGGCAAATGGACCATATTCACTGGCGCG
>JBNKOV010000799.1:0-3013 GCA_050294955.1 Holophagae bacterium | reverse complement strand
CAGTAGCCACGGCGTCCTGGTGATAGCTGTGGAGATCAGCGGCATGCGCGAGAAGTTCCACCAACACAATGCCCGGATCAGCGGGGGAGCGGGCTTCCCACATGGGTAGCGTGGTTGTCAGTCGCTCCAACATCTGTCTGCGGAAGGCCTCAAAATCTCTGCCCAGATAATCAATGGCAACAGGAGGCACCGGTTCTTTCTCAGGATCCAGGCGGCTTTGGGGATCGATAATAGTCCTTTTTCCGCTGCGCAGTGAAAAGGCGCCGCCATTTAAGTTGGGATCCAAAAAATCCAGTCCCTCAAACCGCATCTGGTAAAAGGAGTGAACCGGCTTCACCTCAAAAGGCTCTTTTACCATGACATCCAGAATAGAATCAGGGTCTTTAGCCGATGGCACAACATGCTCCACTTTCAAAACCGTTTGAGAGATCTCAATAACGGGGGTCACCTTCACATGTTCCGGGCCAATTTTTGTGAGCTGAGATTCGTGACCTTCAGGAATAAGGAAGTGGACCCTAACCCTCCAGGCCCCAACCGCATCGGATGCGGCCAACTCTTCTACCTCCAGGTAATCCACGGCATGGCAATCCATGTCTCTTACAGCAAGAGACCGTTTCAAAGCCAGTTCCCAATTTGATTTATGCATTGGCAAGTTTGTCAGCCTTCCTGGGGAGATGTGGGATTAACCCGCCATATCTCTTCTGAATTCAAGGGTTCTGGGTTGTTTGGTTTGGTAGTTCTCATAGACAATCCGGATATAGAGAATCTCGTTTTTGGCTTCAATTTCAACTTTCAAAATCTTCAAATCGCCGCCAATGCTGCGACGCAGCCCCATTTCCACCATGTATTGCGCTGTAACCAACTGGGCCTTATTAGGGTGTTGGTGGACAAGGCTCATAATGTTACAGCCAAATTCGGGACGATTGAGCCGTTCGCCCGGAATGGTGAAAAGGGTTTGCTCAATAAGTTGGTCCAGATAGGTTTCATCATCGGTTTGAGCCACCTGGCCGTGTTTTGCGATATGGAAGGGGTAGTTCAAGTTCATGATCAGAATGCCTAGGATACGGTAAGATTACCGGAAATGGTCGTGTTGCTTGATATGGTGGTGGCTCCGGTGATGGAAGCCTTGCCCGATACACTGAGGTCTTTTTTGATGGTTGTGTTGCCATTCACGGTCGTATCGCCTTTCACCACAAGGTCTTTGTCCACCTCTTCATTGCCTGTGACAATGGTGTCGTCTGTGTCGATAGTCACTTTTTTGTCCACCATGGTCTGGCTGGATGAGGAAAGCTCCAGCTTCAGGGTGGCCTCTTCCATGGTGATTTTTCCGTTGGGATACTCAAGCACGATGCCTGTATCGTGATTCATTGTCAAAGTGGCTTTATCCCCGCCGTTTGAATCCATTACGACCAACTTCACGCCGTTCTCGTCGCACTTGAATTCGATCTCTTTTTTGACCGAGGTCGCGCTGCAATTGAGAATGAGGCAGCCCGTATCGGCTGTATCGTCCAATGTGAGCTGAAAATTGGCTGTTTTCAAGACTTTAATGATGGGATTTGGGTTTTCTTCACCTACCTTTTTGGGGACATCTTCCGCAGTGGGCCAGTAACAACCCGACCACACGGGGTAATGGGGGTCGCCGCTTTCAAATTCCACCCAAACATTGGCGCCGATGGGAGGCATGAAGTAAAACCCTTCATTGCTGCCGGCGTAAGGTGTGCAGGGCATGGCCCAATTGGGGAGTTCATCAAAGGGGATCGCCGGAAGTTGAACCTTGAGACGGGCCATGTAGAGGGGATCAACATTGTCCAGGACCACCGCTCTGTATTTTCCCCAATATCGGGGAATGCCGTCTACGACAGGGTAAAGTTGCTCTTCTCGTCTCATATCTCTCCCATTTTCTGGTGCAAATTAAGAGGGTTCCGCCATGAGTTCCAATTCCTGGGTGACGGAATGCTCGCCCTCACCATTGACCATGTCAGCAATGGATATCTTATGGGTGACCTTGGTTATGTAATAATTGCCCTTAAATTTTTCAGAGGCTCCAAAAACCTCCGCAGTACAGGGCGGCACCAGGAAGTCTCCGTACTGGAGATTGTCCAGTGTAAAATCGATCATGCTGACCTTGGTTGCTGATTTGGTTTCCATCCAATCTGTGAGCGCTTTGGCTTCCGTGGCCTCCAGGCTTTGCATGTTGACATTCTGGTCATTCGATCCCCCGATATCCTCTACCGTGTCCGATTCATCTTCCATCACGCTGCCCATGGGTTTCAGTTGCTGTGATGGTTCATACTTAAATGCAACCTTTTTGACGTAGGGCGAGGTGGCTGTAATTTTGTAGCGGGTTTTATCCGAAAAGAGGTCCGCCTCCGAACCCCAGTAAATCTTCTGATCGTTGGGGATGGAGCAAAGCACCCAGCCTGCGTATTTGCCCAGATACCTGAAAAACTCATAATCGGATTGGCCAAATTGGGCAATGATAAATTCATCTTTTTGCGGGGTGTTGTCCGGGCTCATGGCGTTGTTTATATAGCCGGATGTCGCGTAGTTTCCCAGGATCTCATCCGCAATGGTTTTGCGGTTCTTGTTCTCAAACGTTTTAAACACCTTATTGGAGTCCATCTTGGTCTGAAAGCCAATCCCTCTTATGGTCAGAGTATTTTGAATGGTTGTGGTCACCGCTTTTTCTTCTTCTTCCTCGTCATCCTCCTCGCCAATTTGCTCCTGCGCTTTGGCGGCTCCCAGGTTGGTCTCCATTTCCAGGATGTACCCGTTCATTATGATCCATTTGGTGCTTCCATCGTCGTACTTGATGGTCATGGTTTCGTCTGGCTGGAAGATACTTTCCTTAACGGCTGTTTCCAATTCATCGTCATTGAATGAAAAGGTAATGGCGAACCCGTCTTTGCCATATAAATTCCAGGTTACCTCGAACTCTCTCATCGCTCGCATGAGCATTCCCGTGTTCGAGCTGCTGGCAAATTCTGTGAAGATGAATTTGGGGTCTTTCATC